>JAJRVO010000745.1 GCA_024277275.1 Chloroflexota bacterium | reverse complement strand
TAGGTGGGTTGGGTGAGTTAAAAGGACGCAATGCCGCACTTAACGCCGGTTATCAGCCCAAGTTCCCCAATTTATTTTTACCGGGGATAGCTAACAACTCATTAAACTCACTAAACTCACAAATCTCTATAAACTCTATTTTATAGAAGTATAGCCTAAATAACAACAATGTCTACAATCTACAAGCCAACGTACCTTTCAATAGTTGTTGACAACCGCTGCTCCAGTAGCCAATCGGCAAATACTTGTTTTTTAAGAATATAAAGCATATCGCTTGTTAAAGGACGCTCCGTTTCTTTTTTCTCTAATTTTATGATGTAAAAGCCGGACGTGTCTTGAATAGGACCGCTAACTTCACCGGGTTGTAACGCAAAGGCAATAGTTTCTACCTCAGAGGGAATTATACCTGCTTTTTGAGGAAACCATCCCAAATCGCCGCCATTGGTTTGACCAACTTCATCCAGCGATTGCGTCTGGGCCAGAGTTGTAAAACTTGCGCCAATTTTTAGTTGTGTAATAATGGTTTGCGCCGTAACTCTATCATCTAGCCTGATGACCCGCAGCCGAATCTGTTCTGCCGTTTCCGGGACATTTTGGGTAATATGCTCAAACGTTTTGGCGGCAATTAACTGAGAACGCAGATTAACAATGAACTCCTGGTAAGTTAAGTCATTATTTACCAACCAGGCTTCAAATTGCCCTTGTTCTTCCAACCGGGCAATAACTTCTTCCGCTCTGGTTTTAACCTTGTCATCAGTAATTGTAACGCCCAAATTACCGGCCTGTTGTTCAATAATCAGTTGATCTACAAGACTTTCCAGAACTTGCTGCTGTATTTTACGTAAGGCTGCCTGCCCTTCGGCGCTGTCTATATCCAGTTGTTGCGCTTTGAGAGCTTGTTCAAATTGCGCAATTTGTTTCTGGTAGGCGTCAAGAAATACAGGTTGGTCGTTAACGCGGGCAGCCAACGGTAATCCATCTTCAAAAGCGCGGTTTGCGGTTGTTGGTTGTTGTTCTACGTCTTCATCTATAGGCGTAGGAGTTGAGGTTACTTGTACAAATTGAACTTTTGGAGTAGCCGTAAAAACCTGTTCAACTTCAATAGTAGGAGAAGATGTAGGGGGCGGTTGAGGGTGGTTGTAACTGCACGCCCCTAAAATAATTAAGATAACCGGCAAAAAACAGTATCGCACTTTGTAAATGGACTTTTATAATCAACATATTGAATGTTGCCAACTACCATATATTGACAAATTGATTGTTGATTCCACAAGATATAGTGTTAGTTATTATAAGCTACTACCAAATCCAATTATACACGGAGAGTAGAGAAAACGCAATCCTACTTCAAGATTATGTAAATCAAGCCTCCCAATTACAATTTTGGCTACTATACATATTTATAGTAGAATTTGTTGACTTAACGCCTATTAAAGCGAGGTATAAAAACCAATGACAATCTCCATTCGTCCTCCAACAATAATAAAAGAATACGAGGCCATTGAGCGGCTTCAGTCTAAGATTTGGGGCAGTAGCGCGGGAGTTACGCCCGTACATGTTTTACTCACTATTGCCAAAGAAGGCAGCGTGGTCTTGATAGCTTTTGACGGCGAAGAACCGGTTGGGTTTGCCTATGGCTTTCTGGGTTTTACTGAAGATAACCGGGTTAAAATGGCGTCCCATCAAGTTGGCGTGTTGCCCGCTTACCAGGACCGTCGTATAGGACACCAATTAAAACTGGTTCAGCGAGAAGCTACTCTGGCTAAAAATCTTGATCTCATTACCTGGACCTTTGATCCCTTACAAGGGCGCAATGCTCGCCTAAACCTCAGAAAACTGGGCGCAGTGTGCAACACCTATATTCCCGATTTTTATGGCGACATGCCGGACGAACTTAACCGGGGGCTGCCCAGCGACCGCTTTAGAGTAGATTGGTGGATTGCCTCAGAGTATGTCACGCAGCGGGTTGCGGGTAAAGAAGTGGCCGAACCGGAACTACCCTCGCCAAAATGTCCCGTACTCAATCCTGCCCATATATTAGAAAACGGCCTTCCCACCCCGGCTGACACATTCGATTTGCCTGGCAGCGATCTTTGTCTGGTTGAGATTCCTGTAAATTTGCCAACCCTCAAAAACGTAGCCCCTGATTTAGCCCTCAAATGGCGACTCCAAACCCGGGAAATATTTGAAACCGCGTTTTCTCAGGGCTATACAGCGGTTGACTTGTTGCGCCGGGAGGGTCGAAACTATTACCTGCTGCAAAGAGATTGGCAGCGCACGTAATGCATAACGCCGCTTTTAGCCACAACCAAAATGTTAAATACAAAGTACACAGTACACAGAGAATTCGCAAAGAACAAAAAGAAAAACTCTGTGAACTCTGTGTCTACTTTGCGTTCTCTGTGTTAAAGATTTTTCGCCGATGACGCAAATTTGCAGTTCTAACCACTCACGTTAAAAAGGAGCTAACTTTATGAAAATCGAACGCATTGAACTTCACCTTATCTCGCAACCGCTGGTCCACCCTTTCAGGACCAGTTTTGGCACTCAAACTGAACGTCCCTCTATTTTGGTGGCCGTATACAGCCAGGGGCTGGTGGGCTGGGGAGAATGTACAGCCCACAATAAACCCGATTACTCCTATGAAACCGTTAACACAGCCTGGCACGTTTTAAGCGACTTTTTAATCCCGTCAAATATTGGACAAGAGGTTTCCAATCCCACCGATATCACTGATGGCTACCGGGGAGTGCGAGGCCACCCCATGGCAAAAGCGGCATTGGAAAGCGCCATTTGGGATTTGCTGGCTAAGGCTAAAGATGTGCCGCTTTCTAAAATGCTGGGCGGTGTTCGTTACCGGGTAGAGGTGGGAGTCAGCATTGGCATTCAACCCACCCTGGCCGGTTTGCTTGACCGCATCAATCAATTTGTCGACAAGGGCTACCGGCGCATTAAAATGAAAATAGAGCCGGGCTGGGAAATTGAGCCTATTGCCGCAGTTAGAGAGCAGCATCCCAACATCAAACTAATGGCCGACGCCAACTCTGCCTTTAGCCTTGAGCATGCCCAACTCTTTCAAGAGATGGACCCCTTTAACCTGTTGATGATTGAACAACCCCTCCACTATGATGACATTTTTGACCACGCCAAACTTCAGGCCCAGGTCAACACCCCCATCTGCCTGGATGAAAGCATTCACTCCCCCCATCACGCGCGTTGGGCCATAGAAATGAAAGCCTGCCGTATTATCAATATGAAGGTTGCTCGCGTGGGCGGCTTAAGCAATGCCGTAGCCATTCACAATATGTGTGTCGACGCCGGTATCCAGATGTGGTGCGGCGGTATGCTGGAGACCGGCATTGGCCGGGCTGCCAATATCCATCTGGCCTCTATGCCCAACTTCACCCTCCCCGGCGACATTTCCGCCACCGAGCGCTACTACGCCGAGGACATCGCCGAACCGGCTTTTCATTTAAACGTTGAGGACTCAACAATGATTGTGCCCACCGGCCCCGGCATCGGGGTCAAGGTGATGTTAGACCGGGTGAAAAAGGCGCGTTTGAATTACAAAGAATTTGTGGCCTGATATGGAACGTCACGCCAATCTTGTTTGGTGGGATAAACGTAAATCGTAAAAATCTCGGTTCATTTGTATCTCCGCATAATCCGACGCTATGATTCTTACTACCAAACGATTGCTTCTCCGTGAATTTGTTGAGGATGACTGGCACGCTGTCCTGGCCTATCAGTCCGACCCACGGTATTTTAGATACTATTCTTTTACTCAGCGCAGCGCGGAAGATGCGCAGGCGTTTGTGCATCGGTTTATATCCTGGCAAAAAGAGCGACCCCGCACCAGGTTTCAGTTGGCGGTCACCCTGCCGGCAGAGGGAAGATTGATCGGTAGTTGTGGCGTTAGGATGGTGGCTAATGACGCGGTGGAGGCAGAATTGGGGTACGAGTTTGACCCATCGTTTTGGGGACAAGGCTACGCAACCGAAGCCGCCCGAACGATGGCAGCTTACGGGTTTAAGCAGTTGGAGCTGCACCGTATCTGGGCCGCTTGCCTGGCAGAGAATATAGCCTCGGTGCGGGTGCTGGAGAAGATTGGGATGAAACCAGAGGGACGATTGAGGGAGAATCGATGGATGAAAAATCGGTGGTGGGACATGCTGGTCTACGGGTTACTTGAGTCGGAGTTATGAACAATTCACACAAAAAATTGCTTCAGAAAGTGGATCTGATCCGCCTCCGCGTGCTTGAGTGGTACCGCCACAATCAACGCAACTTACCCTGGCGAGGCGAGACCGATCCCTACCGTATCTGGGTGTCTGAAGTGATGTTGCAACAAACACAGGTAGTAACGGTTATTCCGTACTATCATCATTTTCTGGAACAGTTTCCCACTATGGCTGATTTGGCTGCTGCCCCCCTAGAAGAGGCGCTAAAAGCCTGGGAGGGCTTGGGCTACTATGCGCGCGCTCGCAACCTGCACAAAGCTGCCATTGAAATTGTTAAAAAGTGGGGCGGACGTTTACCAACCAACTATGCCGACCTGCGTCGCCTGCCCGGCTTTGGCAATTATACCGCCGGTGCGGTGGCCTCCGTTGCCTTTGCCCAGGTTGTCCCTGCCGTAGACGGCAATGTTAGACGGGTTATTGCGCGGCTATTTGCCATTGAAACAGATATTACCCGTAGTCCCGCTACCCGGCAGGTGAAAGAAATTGCAACTGCCCTGGTCGACCCGGATACTCCCGGCGATTGGACGCAAGCAATTATGGAATTAGGGGCTGTGGTTTGTTTACCCAGCGAAATTAGACCAAATAAAAAAACTCACCGAGCGGTGAGTTTTTTTAATGGTAGGTCGCTTCCCGCGCTTCCCAGGGTTTCTCAAGGACTCTGTGCTTTTCAAGCAGAAAATCTTTGTGTTTAATCAACACATCTTTTACCGTTTTTAGCAAAATAGCCGGGTCAAATGGTTTGCCCAGATAAGCGTCAATATGATCTTCTTCGGCTGCGGATAACTTTAACATCCGTAATTGGTCATCACCATGGGCGCGGGCCGAAATAACAATAACCGGCACGTGTCTTAATTTTGGGTGACGACGAATCCGGCGCAGCAGCTCAAAACCGTCCATCCGAGGCATCATAATATCCAAAAGTAGCAGGTCCGGCTTTTCTTGTAGGGCCATATTTAAACCATCTTCAGGTTTGGTGGTTCGGAGCACCCTAAAACCGGCCGGCTCCAGCGAGAGCCGGATTAAGTTTAAGATATCTTGCTCGTCGTCAACAGTTAATATTTTTAGTTCATCGGGCCAAAGGTTGTGGATCATTACTTGCCTGTTTCAAGAATGCGCTTTAACTTGGGCGCGTCCCAGAGGTTAAGAAATTTGGCGATGATTTTCAATTCGGCCATATTGGGCCAGAGTTAACCGTAATGCGTAACGAGTAACGCGTAAAAGGTTACGCATTACTCGTTACGCGTTATGGTTTTAACATTAGCCGGCCGAAACGAAGACCAACGCCAGAAATTTTAACTTAATTAAATCAACAAAGGATAGCATAAAACCCAAAATAGAACAATTAGAAAGCATGTGGTATACTCTTTTTTTGTATTTTTTGCTTTCTTAATAACATGTCTTTTTTTTAACATAGAGGTTACGGGGTTACGCCAGCAATTCCCGGTTTGACAATTAGGGCGTGAAAATTGTTGCGCTTGTGGGCATTTCAGAGCAGAATTTCCGGAATGATAGAATTTTGATTCGTTAATTCTGCCAATTCTGCTCTTACGCCAACAAAAATCAGCCCGACTG
>JAJRVO010000744.1 GCA_024277275.1 Chloroflexota bacterium | reverse complement strand
TTGTTGGCATTTCAGAGCAGAATTTCCAGAATGATAGAATTTTGATTCGTTAATTCTGCCAATTCTGCTCTTACACCGGCAAAAATCAGCCCGACTGAGTAGTTATCGGCGGCACAGTTTCCAAAACGGGAATTGCTGCCAGGCAGCCAAGCGAGAAGAAGGTTAAAGCGCCGCCAACGGCCAGTACAGCGGAGTATCCAAACAGTAGTAAAAGACCCTTGGTGATGTCTCCGGCTAAAATCCAGCCCAGTCCCAATAAGCCAAAATAACCGCCAATAGATTCCACAAGAACCGCAAAAGCCGGGGTGTAGGTATTGTTCATTTTTCCAACCTCATCATTGCAAGCATAATACGGATTAACCAATGTTGGCATAATCGTACTACACTTGTCCCAACTTTGTCTCAACTATATTCCCGTTGGGGTTAAATTATCAACCAATGGTGAGCGTTGGCTATGCAGGGTTCTATAACTTGAAGGCTTGCCCGCGCTCCGGAACGTAAACCTCCGGCACACCTTGCATGCGGGCAGCGTTAGCCAGCGCTCTGGCGCCCTCTAACTCGCCATGTACCAAAAACAGCTTTTTGAGGTCACTTCGGGTTTGGGCCGCTTTCAGCCAGTCGAGCAAGCCGTTGTGATCGGCGTGGGTGGAGTAACCGTCAATCTTTATCACCCTGGCTTTAACGGTGTACTCCTCGCCCAAAATGGGGACAATGGAGTGTCTCTCCAAAATTTTGCGGCCCAGCGTGTGTTCTGCCTGGTAGCCGACAAATAAAATGGTGTTATGAGGATTTGTAATGTTGTTTTTAAGATGATGTAAAATTCGACCGGCTTCACACATACCCGAGGCGCTGATGATAATGGCGGGCCGATCCAGGTTGTTGAGCGCTTTAGAGTTTTCCACGTCTCGAACATAGGTGATGCTATCAAACCCAAAAGGGTCTCGACTGTTAATTTCATCCAGAAAATCCTGAGTGTTTCTATCGTACAACTCCGGATGCAAGCGAAAAATCTCGGTGGCGTTTACCGCCAGCGGGCTATCGACAAAAATATCTATTTTGGGTATCTCATTATTTATGATTAACTCGTGCAAGGCGTAAACAATCTCCTGGGTGCGACCCACCGCAAACGAGGGGATTATCAATTTGCTTTGTTTTTTGTGCGTGTCAAGTACCGCGCGTTTTAGCGTTGCCCTGGCCTGATCCGGCGTCTCATGAAAACGCTGGCCGTATGTACTCTCCATAATCATAAAATCGACGCTTTCAACCAGGGCCGGGTCGCGCAAAATAGGGAGATTGTGGCGGCCAACGTCGCCGCTGTAGACCACTCTTTTGAATTGACCGTATTCGTCGGTGTCCAGGCTAACTGAGGCCGAGCCAAGCATATGACCGATTTCTCGATAGTGCGCTTTTACCCCCGGCACAACTTCAAAGGGCCGGTTGTAGCCAATGGATTGAAAAAGGTTAAGGCTTTCAAATACATCAAATTTGGTGTAAAGCGGCTCAAACGGCTTTTGGCCCTGTTTTTTTCGACGTTTGTTGACATATATCACATCATTTTCTTGAATATAAGCCGAGTCTTGTAGCATGATGGCGCTTAAATCACGGGTGGCGGGAGTGGCCCAAATAGGTCCTCGATATCCCTTGCTGACCAGGCTGGGCACGTTTCCGGCGTGGTCAATATGAGCGTGAGACAAAATTACCGCGTCAATTTTTGTGGGATCAAATGGAAAGGTTCTATTTATTTCAAAGGCTTTTTTACGACGCCCCTGGTATAGACCGCAATCCAACAAAATATTATACCCATTAACTTGCAGCAGATGCATTGAGCCGGTGACAGTTTGCGCAGCTCCCCAAAATTGAAGTTTCATTTGCTTTTTCTCTCCAAGAGTTTCTTGTGCTTGCAACGCGCAAAAATTTATACCGCATAAATATACAGCTTAAGCCTGAACCCGTCAAAGTGAGAAGTCGCCAGTTGAGTTTGACGAAAATAAAATAGTTCCCTAAACTGCTTTCAAATACCTCAATTCAATATCTTAGAGGATTCGGTAATTCAATGTAGTTGTAAAAAAGGACGAATGACGAACGACGGCGGACAAATGAAACGATAGCGTTGGGTTTTTGTCGTTCGTCCATCGTCTTTCGTCGGGTTGAACAAAACGCCCCAAACAATTACCGAATTATCTTTATCTATTATCAAAAATAGTTTCAAAGGAGAGACATTATGCCGACACATATTATCGATTCTGAAATTTATGGCAGCGCCTGGGGCAGCGATGAGATGCGGGCCATCTTTGACGAAACGCCTCGCACTCAAGGCTGGCTGGACGTTATCGCCGCGCTGGCCGAAGCTCAAGCAGAAGTGGGACTAATCCCCGCTGAAGTTGTGCCGGAGATTCGGCGCGTGTGCAATATGGAACTGCTAAGTATGGAAGCTCTGGGCCAGGGCTACCGGGATACAGGCCACTCCACGCTGGGCCTGATTCGTGAGTTGAAAAAACTGAGCCAGGGCCAGGCCGGGGAGTGGATTTACTACGGCGCAACCGTGCAAGACATTGTGGACACCTGGACCGCAATGGCCTTGCTCAAAGCGTGGGCCATTGCGCTCCGAGATTTGCGGGAGATTGAGGAAATTCTACTAAAACTGGCCCAAACTCACCGCAACACCCCGATGCCGGGACGCACGCACGCGCAGCCGGGCTTGCCCATCACTTTTGGGTTCAAGGTTGCCATCTGGGTACGGGAAATCCGGCGGCACATCGAGCGGATGAAAGCCCTGCGCGGGCGACTGGGCGAAGGCCAACTGGCCGGAGGCGTCGGCTCGCTGTCCTCCTTTGGCAACAAGGGGTTTGAGCTGCAAGAAAAGTTCTTTGCCAAACTGGGTTTGCGCCCGCCGGACATCACCTGGAACACAGCCCGCGATACGCAGGTGGAGTTTATGAATCTGCTGGCGATGATTGGGGCCACCTTCGACAAAATAGGCCACGAGATTTACACCCTGCAACGCCCGGAGATGGGCGAGGTACGCGAAGGCTTTGTGCGGGGCGTGGTCGGCAGCATTACCATGCCGCACAAACGCAACCCCGAAATTGCCGAGCATCTGGGCAGCCTGGCTCGACTCATCCGGCACAACGCCGCCTGCCTGGCCGAAAACCTGGTCCACGACCACGAGCGAGACGGGCGTAGCTGGAAAGCGGAATGGGCGCTCATCGGCCCAACCTGTATGATGGCCGGCTCGCTGCTGCGTCTTAGCAAAGTGATGTGCGCCAATTTGGATGTGGATGAGGCCGGCATGATGGCCGGTTTAGAGCGTACGCGCGGCTACGTGCTGTCCGAGGGAGTGATGCTGGCCCTGGCTCAAAAAGTGGGCAAGCAAACGGCCCATGATATCGTTTATGAAACGTCAATGGCCGCTTTTGAGGCCGACCGGCCCTTAAAGGATGCCGTCCTTGAAAACGAGCAGATTACGGCCCATCTCTCCGTTGACGAGATTGAAACCTTATTCGACTACCGCCGGCAGGTGGGCTTGTGCCCGGAGTTTGTAGACCGGGTGGCAGAGCTAACCCGCGCAGATAGAGAACAAGATGAGGCTTTACAATGAAACTAGCAAATCTACCTCGTCTCCACCTGGCAACCCTGCCCACCCCCCTCCATCGCGCCAAACGGTTAAGCGCGGCGCTGGGGGGGCCGGACATCTGGTTTAAGCGAGATGATTTGACCGGCTTTGGATTGGGCGGCAACAAGGTGCGGAAGCTGGAATTTTTGGGAGCCGACGCCGTGGCTCAAGGCGCAGGCGCCATTGTCACCGGCGCGGGCGCTCAGTCAAATCATGTGCGGACCACCGTAGCCGTGGCTCGACATCTGGGGCTGGCCTGCCGGGTGGTCCTCCACAGCAGCCGCCCCCCTGAAACCCAGGGCAATCTCCTGCTCGACGAGTTGATGGGAGCAGAGATTGTCTTCACCGACGACACGGACCGTTCGCAACTGGATCGGCACATTATAGCAGAAGGAGAACGCCTGAAAGCCGAAGGGCGGAAACCTTACATCATCGGTCGCGGCGGGGCCTCGGCGTTGGGCAGCGCGGGCTATACGGCTTGCGCCCTGGAACTGGCCGGGCAACTGGTCGCCAAAAACCTGCAACCCGACCACCTCTTATGCGCCGTTGGGTCGTGCGGCACGCTGGCGGGACTGATTGTGGGGTCGCGCTGGTTGCAGGCGGGTTATCATTTGCAGGGTGTAACCGTCAGTCGCCCGCGTGGTGAGGTGTTGGAACGATTGCAGAGATTAGCCGGAGAGACGGCAGCTTTGTTAGACCTCGCCCTCGATCCCGTATTCGACCCGGCTCAGGTCGCTATTTACGATGGTTACATTGGGCCGGGCTACGGTATCCCCACCCCGGAGTGCATCGAGGCTATTCGGCTGGTAGCCCAAACCGAGGGCATCTTTTTGGACCCGGTCTACACCGGCAAGGCGATGGCCGGTTTGATTGACTTGATCCGGCAAGGTCAATTTGGCCGGGACGAGACGGTACTCTTTTTGCATACGGGAGGATGGCCGGCGCTTTTTGCCCATTCAGACGAGTTGATGACTGAATAGGCGATTTAATACGTCAACGCTAGATTTCTGCACATTGAGTAAGAAATTTTAACACAAAGTTCGCAAAGGTTTTCACAAAGGCCACAGAGATTCTTGGCGTTCTTTGTATCTTCTTTGAGGTCTTTGTGTTTTATCTTTTTGGCTCTTATACTCAGCACGGTCACTAAAGTAACATTCTGAAAGCCAGAGAACAGGACACAGATTTTCGCAGATAAACACAGATTATGGTAAAAAACTAAACAAAAATCTGTGAAATCTGTGTTCATCTGTGTCCCATAAAAATGTTACTTTATGGCCGTTGGCAGTATACTTGGAAATGGGCTTGGTCAGGTTAGGGTCTTGCCCCTGTCACTCATTTGGATATGTTTCAAAAAACGTCAGACAAATAGTTGCCAAACCCTAA
>JAJRVO010000743.1 GCA_024277275.1 Chloroflexota bacterium | reverse complement strand
TTTGTGAGTTTGTGAGTTGGGTGAGTTGGGTGAGTTGGGTGAGTTTAATGAGTTCGTGAGTTGGGTGAGTTGGGTGAGTTGGATGAGTTCGTGAGTTGGGTGAGTTGGATGAGTTATTAACTCACAAAACTCATTAAACTCACAAAACTCATTAAACTCACAAAACTCATTAAACTCACCTAACTCACAAAACTGGATTGAGATATGGATCAACGAATTGTAGAATTTATTGCCGGGCTGCGGGCTGCGGGTGTCCGGGTTTCCATTGCGGAGAGCGAGGACGCCTTTAACGCTACCCAATATATGGGCGTTGGCAGCCGGAATGATTTTCGTGATGCGTTGCGGGCAACCCTGGTCAAAGAGGTTAACGATCAATCCATTTTTGACGACCTGTTTCTTCTCTACTTTGGCAACGATGAGCCGCCGCTTTTAAATTTGAGCGACGAGTTGTCGCCGGAAGAAAGAAATCTGCTGAAACAAGCCCTTAGAGCTTTGCTGGAACAGTTGCGCCAACAAGGGCGGCAAAATCAAGAGGGTCAACCCGACCGGCGCCAGGGCCAACCTTCGTCGGACCAGTTGAACAATTTACTGCAACTGCTCCAGGCATTGCTGCAAGGTCAAAACCTGGACCAGGAGACGCTTGACCGGGCCGGGCAGCAAACCGGCTTGCCAAACGCCACCCGTCCATACGAGCAGCGCTGGATGCAGCAGCGAATGATGCGCCAGTTGGGTATGCGCTTGCTTGAGCAATTGATGAAGCAGTTGCCGGACCTGTTGAAACAACTGGGGATGAGTCAACAAGCCGTTGACGAGTTGATGGCCGATATGCAAGCCAACCGGGAAGCGCTGGCCGAACAGATTTCCCGGCACGTTGGCGGCTCTATAGCCCGGCAGCAGGTCGAAGAGCATGCTAAAGAAAAGCAAGACCCTCAAGATATTATGCATCGTCCCTTTAACAGGCTCAGCGAACGTGAAGCCGACCTGTTACGGCAGGAGATGCGACGTCTGGTAGCCCAGTTGCGCAGCCGGGCCGCGCTGCGTCGTAAGCGGGCCAAAAGCGGCACGCTTGATCCCAAAAAGACAATTCGGACTAATTTGCGCTATGGGGGGGTGCCTCTTGAATTAAAATACAAGAGCCGGCATCTAAAGCCCAAGCTGGTCCTGGTTTGTGATATGTCGACCAGTATGCGCAACGTGGTTGACTTTTTTCTGCGTATAGTTTATGAGCTGCAAGACCAGGTGAGCAGCGCCCACAGTTTTGGTTTTGTCAGCGATCTGGGTAACATCGGCGAAGATTTTGCCGAACACCCGCCCGACGAAGCCATTGAAGCGGTTTTGTCGCGGCCCGATTTGCAAGCGGGTTACTATAGCACCGATTTGGGCAACAGTTTGAATACCTTGATGCTTCATCACGCCGGGACAATTGACCATCGGACCACGGTTATTTTTGTGGGCGATGGGCGCAACAACTACAGAAATCCTCGGCTCGATTTGATGGACCAGATTAAGCGGCGCAGCAAGCGCGTTATCTGGCTGAACCCGGAGCATCCTCGCCAGTGGGGAACCGGCGACAGCGATATGCCTCTTTATGTCCCCTACGCCAACGCCGTCCACCGGGTTAGCAACATGGCCGAGTTAACCGCTGCGGTGGATAAACTGCTGACAGCCCATTAAGGAATAAACATTATGATGCACAATAGCGGCTGGTGGAAATACATCCGATACGACGAAGATCGCGACCAACCTCAACTGAGTATGGCCCTGCTGCGGCGGGTTTGGGGGTATGCTCGCCCCTATCAATATAAAACAATTGGCCTGTTGGTTACCATTTTGGTCATTACCGGGCTAAGTTTGATTCCTCCCCTGCTCTACCGAGATTTAATCGACAAGGCGATCCCCAACCGGGATATGACCCGGTTAAATTGGCTGGCCCTGGGCATGATTGGTATCCCCATTATCAATGCCATTATCGGTCTGGCCCAGCGTTATCTCAGCGCCACCATCGGCGAGCATCTAATTTCCGATTTGCGTAACGCGCTCTTTAATCACCTGCACGGCATGGGGCTTCGATTTTTTACCCACTCAAAAACCGGGGAATTGATGAGTCGCCTGAATAATGACGTGGTAGGCGCCCAAAGCGCCTTAACCGGCACATTTGTCAACGTCATTAGCAATGTCGTCACCGTGGCGTCAACCCTAACCATTATGGTTATGCTGGAGTGGCGCTTGACCCTGTTGAGTATTGCCATTGTGCCTATTTTCGTTTGGCCGACTCGTCGGGTGGGGCGAATTTTGCGTGAAATCCGGCGGCAAAGCCTCAATTTGAACGCCAAAATGAACGCTTTGATGGAAGAAACGCTGAACATCAATGGTGTGCTGCTGGTTAAGCTGTTTGGACGGCAAGCCGACGAGGTGAAAAAGTTCAGCGAGCGGAGCGTCGGAGTCGCCAATATTGGCGTCCGGCTGGCTATGGTTGGACGCTGGTTTTTTATATTCCTGGGCTTAATCAGCGCCATCGGCACGGCGGTGGTTTTTTGGGGCGGCGGTTATCTGGTTTTGCAGGGATCGTGTACTATTGGCACCATTGTGGCCTTTGGGGCATATTTGACCCAGCTATACGGGCCGTTGAGTTCCATCAGCAATGCCTACGTTGAGTTTGCCACCAGTATGGTAAGCTTTGAGCGGGTCTTTGAAGTGCTTGACCTGCCCCTGGAAATTGAGGACAAACCGGATGCGGTTGAGTTGCAGGATGTGTCGGGGGCGGTCAGTTTTCACAACGTATCCTTTAGCTACACCGAGGGCGGCGACGGCGGGGCCGGTTTGCTGGGTGTCAGCGCAGACCGGGGAGGCAGCGATAATGGGTCAACCGCTCCGGCTTTGGCCCGTATTCCCGACTGCCAGATGGCTTTGCAGAATATTAGCTTTGACATTAAGCCGGGCGAACTGGTTGCTCTGGTTGGTCCCAGTGGGGCCGGTAAAACAACCATCACCTATTTGCTGCCGCGCCTGTACGACCCCACCGTTGGTTACATTTGTCTGGATGGACATAATTTACGGGATGTTTCTCAAAAATCGCTGGCGCAGACTATTGGCATGGTCACCCAGGAAAATTACCTCTTTCACGACACCCTTCGGACTAACCTGCTCTACGCCAAACCGGACGCTACCCAAACCGAAATTGAAGCCGCCTGCCGGGCTGCTAACATCCATCACTTTATTGATAGCTTGCCGGATGGGTACGATACGGTGGTCGGCGAGCGCGGTTATCGCTTGAGCGGCGGTGAAAAGCAGCGTATTGCCATTGCCCGCGTTATTCTTAAAGACCCGCGCCTGCTGGTATTAGACGAAGCCACCAGCAGCCTTGACAGCCAGAGCGAGGCTCTCATTCAAGAAGCCCTGGAACGGATTATGCAAGATCGAACCAGCCTGGTCATTGCCCACCGCCTCAGCACCATTTTAGCCGCCGATGTGATTCTGGTGATGGACCATGGGCAACTGGTCGAGCAAGCCCACAGCGCCAAGAATGCCTCCGCTCACGAAATTTTGCTCGCTCGGGGCGGTCTCTACGCCAATCTTTATCACACTCAATTTGGAATGGGTGTTGATGCGCGAATTGTAGCCTGAGAGGCGCATATCAAATTGGTATCATCTCAATTTGGGAGAGCGTACCAAATAGAGCAACGGAAAAGTAGCAGATTAGCGGATGAATTTGCCGGATTATCCGCTAGTCCGTTATTTATCCGTTGCTCGACTAACTCCTGACGCAATTCTTGTTCCTTCTATCCCCCTTTTTTTCTGAACCAATAAAGACACACAATCCCCAAATAGCCAATAGCAAAGCTTTATATTTGCCATTGTTCTGACGCTGGCCTATATTTGTCTGTGAATAAAACCCTTGTGTAAACCCCAATTCTATAACCTGATTTTCGACAGGATTATGGCTAACAGTGTTAGCACGATTTTCAGGATTAAACCCTTAAGAATCTTGTCAATCTTGTAAATCCTGTCCTTTTCTGGTTGATTATCCAGTTTGGGATGAAAATATAATTCTCTGCATGAGTTTGTCAAAGTTGGGATTGCCCGGCGCCAGGACAGGAATCATCATTGCTAATGAAGAGGTCGCCGCGGCCATCTCTGGCTTTAACGCGGTGATCAGTTTGGCTCCGGGTAATTTTGGAGCCGTTTTAGCCCTTGATTTGGTTAAAAGCGGCGAGATTTTGCATATGAGTCAGGCGGTGATAAAACCTTACTACCAGCAGAAAGCGGAACAAGCCGTAAACCAACTGCGCCGCGAGATGGCGGGATTTGATAATTTTTATATTCATAAACCGGAAGGCGCGTTCTTTTTGTGGTTGTGGTTTAAAGGCTTGCCCATTACCAGCCAGCAGCAATTCCCGTTTTAGAAACTGCGCCGCCGATAATCACTCAGTTGGGCTGGTTTTTGCCGGCTTAAGAGCAGAATTGGCAGAATTAACGAATCAAAATTCTATCATTCTGGAAATTCTGCTCTTAAATACCCGCAAT
>JAJRVO010000742.1 GCA_024277275.1 Chloroflexota bacterium | reverse complement strand
TTGTACCCTCAATGGGAGAAGAGCCGGCCGGGTCGGCTGTCATCATAAAAAAGTGTTGGCAGCCGTCAACCTCATTGAAACCGGCAAAGCCTTCTTCGCCCATTGGCAACTGGGGCGTACCCTGAAAACAGAAGTAGGCTTTGGCGTCGGAGTCGGTCAGATGGTAAGCTATTTCTCGACGCTTTAATAGAACATTCAGGGGAACAACCGTCCCTCCGGCCTTAAGAATACCGTAGTAGACAATGGGGAAATAGGGCAGATTGGGACAACTCAAGGCCACTTTGTCGCCCGGCTCAAGGCCGGCCTTCTTAAGGCCATTGGCTACTTGATTGGCCGCGCCGTTCAATTGGGCATAATTTAAGCGAACATTATTAAAAATAATGGCCGTTTTTCCCGGCAACCGGCGAGAGCTTTCTTCCAATAATACAGCTAGGTTTAACATAATGCCTCCTTGCCTGATTTCATTATTTGAGGGGAATAGTGGGGGATTATAGTAACAAACCATAGAATAAGATGCAACAGGGTTATTGTCAAATTGTTAAAGTTGTTGATTGTGCAAAAACTCGTAAACTTAGAGTGTGTTTCTTAAAGACCGCAGAGGTTTTTTGCGAGACATTTTTAAGCGAATTTGCCCCGTTTATGAACCTGACTTACGGTTAAAATCGGCTTCAGAAACCTCTGCGGTCTGGTCTACACGATTTAAGAAACACCTTCTTAGGCAGGAGTAGGTTGGGTTGAAGAATGAAACCCAATACAATTAACCCAAAATTGTCGGGTTTCGTACCTCAACCCGACCTATTGAGTCCTATTCATGAGGAAAAAACTTAAATTATGCTTTCCACAACCCCAAAACTAATTCCCAAACTGGCTGATTTTGCGCCGACTCTAATTATTTTCGACAAAGACGGCACCCTGATTGATTTTCACGCTATGTGGAGCGGCTGGATACCTGAACTGGCCCGGCAACTGGAAGCCGCAATCGATTGCCCCATCGCCGGCCAACTCTTTGAAGCAATGGGGTTTGACCCCGCCACCGGGCAAATTGTTCCAGCCGGGGAACTGGCGGTAACGCCGATGGCGGGCCTGCGGAGTTTAACAATTGACGTACTGCGCACAACCGGCATTTCTGTCCAGGCCGCCGAAGCGGTGATGGCCGCCGTCTGGCACACCCCCGATCCGGTTGCTCTGGCCCGTCCCTTAACCGATCTCACGGCGTTGTTTAGCGCCTTACGCTCGCACGGAGCGAAAATCGCCATTGCCACCAGCGACGACCACGCCCCGACAGAAGCTATGCTCGCCAAGTTAGGTCTTGTCCCACTTGTCGACAGCCTCATTTGCGCCGACGACGGCCTGCCCATCAAACCGGCCCCCGATATGATCCTGGCAATTTGCACCACCCTCAACATTCCCCCGGCCAAAACCGTCATGATCGGCGATAACGTACCCGATTTACAGATGGGCCGCGCCGCCGGAGCCGGTCTTACTATTGGCGTCCTCTCCGGGCTGTGTTCGGCGGCAGAATTGGCTGATTATGCAGATATTCTGTTATCTTCTGTGGGGGAGTTGATTGCAGAAGATGGGGCAGATTATCACAGTGACTAAATTGCCGGCGCGTTTTATGTAGTTCACCAGAAAAGTTTTGCCTGACCCTTCCGTAATGCGTAATTCGTAAGGATTTTACGCATTACGAATTACGCATTAGTAAATCCCTTATGGTGTTGGACAGAACTTATTTAGATATCTACATCATTTTGTCTTTCATTGTGAATAAGCTAAAATTGAGAAAATAATTTTACAGGAGACGTAACTACTCAGCCTGGCCCAGACAAGACGCTTGATTGAGGGTAATTGGTAATTAGTAATTGGTAATTGGAGCAATTTACTAATTACCAATTACTAATTACCGGCCTTCAGGCTACTTTACAGGGGTATAGCTGAGTAGTTACCAGGAGACTTGTATGACAGGCCCACTTTCATCCCTAAAAATTCTCGACTTTTCCACCCTGCTGCCCGGCCCCTTTGCCTCGATGATGCTGGCCGACCTGGGAGCGGACGTATTACGAGTAGAAGCGCCTCATCGCCTGGATATAGTGCGGGCGATGCCGTCTTTTGGCGAGTACGCATCGGCCTGGCACGCATTGCTCAATCGCTCCAAACGCTCGCTGGCTTTGGATTTAAAAAAGCCGGGCGCGGTGGATATCGTCAAAAAACTGGTCAAAACCTACGATATCGTTCTGGAGCAGTTTCGACCCGGCGTGATGGACCGGCTGGGCATTGGCTACGACGCGCTGTGTCAGGTTAACACCGCTCTTATTTACTGCGCCATCACCGGCTACGGCCAGACCGGTCCTTACAAAGACCGGGCCGGACACGATAACAACTACCTGGCCCTGGCCGGGGTGATGAGTCACACCGGGCGTAAAGAAGGCGGCCCGCTTCCGATGGGCGTGCAGGTGGCCGATGTGGGCGGCGGCTCTTATGGGGCTGTAACCGGCATCCTTGCGGCGGCAATTCATCGCTCCCAAACCGGCGAGGGCCAATTTGTCGATATTAGTATGTTTGATGGCTCCGTTGCCTGGAACGCGCCGGCTGTCAGTCACTATCTGGTCGGCAATCAAAACCCGGAGTGGGAAGGTTGGCAGCTAAACGGCGGCAGCTTTTACGACTTTTACCGCACGGCGGATGGCCGGTATCTCTCGGTGGGCAGTCTGGAACCCAAATTTTGGACAGGCTTCTGCAACGCTATCGGACGCCCTGACCTCATTGATGACGGATTCAAGATTGACGATTTGGAAACGCAGAAAATTTTAAAATCACAAATTCAAAAAGTCATCGGCAGCCGAACCTTTGAGGAGTGGGTCAGCGTTTTTGCCCAGGTTGATGTCTGCGTAGAACCCGTGCTGAACGTGTCAGAGATGGTCGAGCATCCCCAGACCCAAGCCAGGCAGATGATTGTTGACGTACCCAAACCCGATGGCTCTACTCAGCCACAAGTCGGCAGCCCGTTTAAATTTTCCAAAAGCCAACCTGTCTACAAGCACGTCGGCTCGGCTCTGGGCCGGCACACGGACGAGGTGATTACAGAGGCGGGTTACAGCGCAGAAGAGATTGAGCAGTTGCGGGCAGCCGGTGTGTTTGGGTAAAGAGAACGCAGATTGCTTGAATTATCGTACAATTTCATATGTCCAAGATTTCACAAATCAGCATTAACGTGTAAAATGCGGTGTGTCACTTTGCTCTGTATCATACCCAACCCATCGAGCGATTCCCGATGATAAACCAACCCGGATTTTGCTCAATTTACCCTCCGTGGGGTTGGCTGCTTTGCCGGTTAGAAAGATTTTTAATATAATCCAGCAAATGAAAAATTTCTCCTGGATAGTTAAAGGATGAATGACAAATGACAAGGTTTTATAGGAGTTAAATATGACCGACAATCAATCCCCCTATCTTAAAAGTAGAGAAGATTGGGAAGAAACCACGCTAAAAAAACATCTGGAACGCCGCCCGGAGCGTAAAGAGAAGTTCGTTACTACCTCCTCAACCCCTATCGAACGGCTTTACACCCCCAAAGACACAAATGCCGAGGAGTATCTGGAAAATATCAATTTGCCGGGCCAATACCCTTTTACCCGTGGCGTCCACGCCACCGGGTACCGGGGTAAATTATGGACCATGCGCATGTTTGCCGGCTTTGGCACCGCCGAAGAGACAAATCAGCGTTTTCAATACCTGCTTGAGCAAGGACAGACCGGTCTGTCTGTGGCCTTTGATATGCCGACCCTTTACGGCTACGACACCGACGCCCCCCAGGCTCTGGGCGAGTTTGGCAAGTGCGGGGTGGCTATTTCATCGCTAAAAGATATGGAGATTCTGCTCGACGGCCTGCCCCTGGATCAGGTGACGACCAGCATGACCATCAACAGCCCGGCGGCCATTATCTGGGCTATGTATATTGCCGTGGCCGATAATCGCGGCATTCCCCGCAATAAATTGGGGGGCACAATCCAGAACGATATCCTGAAAGAGTACATTGCCCAGAAAGAGTTTATTTTTCCGCCCAAACCCAGTATGCGCCTGGTCACAGACACCGTTGAGTTTGGAACCAACGAGTTGCCGCTATGGAACACCATTAGCATCAGCGGCTACCATATCCGCGAGGCCGGCAGCACCGCCGCTCAGGAACTGGCCTTTACCCTGGTCGACGGCATTGAATACGTTAAATGGGCCATTGAGCGCGGCCTGGACGTTGACGATTTTGCCCCGCGTCTCAGCTTCTTTTTTAACGCCCACAACGACTTTTTTGAAGAGGTTGCCAAATACCGGGCCGCTCGCCGGGTTTGGGCCAGGGTAATGAAAGAGAAGTTTGGGGCCAAAAATCCGCGCTCGCTGCTGTTGCGTTTCCATAGCCAAACAGCCGGGGTCAGCCTGACGGCCCAACAGCCGGAAAACAACGTGGCCCGCGTCGCCATTCAAGCCCTGGCTGCCGTGATGGGCGGCACGCAAAGCCTGCACACCAACTCAATGGACGAGGCCCTGGCCCTGCCCAGCGAGTTGGCCGTCCGCGTGGCGCTCCGCACCCAGCAAATTATTGCTCACGAGAGCGGCGTTGCTAACACCATCGACCCTCTGGGCGGAAGCTACTTTGTAGAAGAACTGACCGACCGGATGGAAGCGCAAACCTGGGACTATTTCCAAAAGATTGAGGACCTGGGCGGGGTGTTACCGGCTATTGAAGCCGGTTTCTTCCAGCAAGAAATTGCCGACTCGGCCTATGTCTATCAACGGGAAATTGATGACCGGGAACGGACCATCGTCGGAATAAATGATTTCGTTAACGACGAGCCTGTTCAAATTCCCATTTTAGACATGGACCCCCAGGGTTACGAAACCCAATGCGCCCGCATCGAGGAAGTAAAGGCTGCCCGCGATAATGAAACTGTGGCCCGCTGCCTGGCTAATTTACGCGCCGCCGCCGAGGGAACAGACAACACCATGCCGTTCATCCTTGACGCCGTAAAAGCATACGCTACTTTGCAAGAAGTTATGGACGTCTTTAGAGACGTTTTTGGAGAGTATCACGAACCAGCGATTATTTAATGACGCAACTTCAGCCTATCCTATTTACAATCGGTAACTGGTAATTAGTAATTAGTAATTCATCGCTGCCAATTACTAATTACCAATCACTAATTACTAATTACGAAGAACAAAGGACAAACAATGACCCAATTTGAACAAAAAATCCGTGTACTAATAGCCAAACCGGGCCTGGACGGCCATGACCGGGGCGCGAAAGTCGTCGCCCGCGCCTTACGCGACGCCGGAATGGAAGTTATCTACACCGGCATCCGCCAGACGCCGGAGATGATTATCGAGAGTTCGCTACAAGAAGATGTGGACGTAGTTGGCCTGTCAATCTTAAGCGGGGCGCATATGGCTTTGCTGCCCATCATTACCCAACAACTCAGAGAAAACGACATGGAAGATGTGCTAGTTCTGGCCGGAGGCATTATTCCCGACGAGGATGTTGCCGCCTTGCAAGAGGCCGGTGTTAAAGGTATTTTTACGCCGGGAGCGTCAACCCAGGAAATCATTGATTTCATCCAAACCAGCATGGCCCAAAAAGAAGCTCTTTAGCTCTATGTCTTTAATCTCTACCGAAAAGATTTTAAGCGGAAACAAACGGGCCATTGCCCGGCTAATCACTTATGTAGAAAACAACCATCCCCACGCGCAGAGTTTTCTGGATAGCTTATATCCCCACACCGGGCAGGCGCATTTGGTGGGTATTACCGGGTCGCCCGTAACCGGCAAATCAAGCCTGGTCAACAAATTAGCCAAAGCCTACCGCGACCAGGATAAAAGCGTCGCCATTATTGCCGTTGACCCCACCAGCCCATTTTCCGGCGGCGCAATTTTGGGCGACCGCATTAGAATGAGGGAACTGGCGGGGGACCCCGGTATTTTTATTCGCAGTATGGCCAGTCGGGGCAGCCTGGGCGGGTTGTCTAAGGCCGTTGACGATGCCATCAAGGTTTTGGACGCAGCCGGTTTTGAGGTGATTCTGATTGAAACCGTTGGGGCCGGGCAAAGCGAAGTGGAAATTGTCAAGACCGCCCACACGGTCATTGTGGTTGAAGTGCCCGGTTTGGGCGACGATGTGCAGGCCATCAAAGCCGGTATTTTGGAAATTGCCGACATCTTTGTAGTCAACAAAGCCGACAGGCCGGGAGCCGAAAAAACCGTTTCTACTCTGAGGACAATGTTGGAACTGGGTCACGCCTCGACCCATCACGTCCTCCACCACGGCCAACTGATGACGGTTGAAGAAACCCCTTCTCATCCTGATGAAGAAAATAAAAAGATGTGGGAAATCCCCGTTCTCAAAACAATGGCCCTGAAAGAGGAAGGCATTGACCCGGTGGTAACAACCATTGACCGGCATCTTGACTACTTAAAAAACAGCGGCGAACTGATGGACCGTAATCGCACCCGTTTAATTGACGAGTTGGAAACTGCCCTCCAGCTTGAGCTGATGGACCGGCTATTAGGCCAACTACCGCCCAACCACCTGTCTGAAACAATTACCAAATTGGTTGATAGAAATCTTTCTCCCTATGCTGCGGTGCAAGCTATTTTGAAATCACGGGAAGTAGGGAGTAGGGAGTAGGGGTGGTTTAAGAAAGGAGTGGGAGCATAAAGAAGATTTCACGTTTTCAGCAGTTGGATGTGTGGCAGGAGGCTCACAAGTTAGTATTGATGGTGTATCGTGTTACAAAGAAATTTCCGAGCGATGAACGATTTGGCTTGATATCACAAATGCGTCGAGCAGTCGTCTCAATACCGGCCAACATTGCAGAAGGATTCAAAAGGCGGGGAATTCAAGATAAACTCCGTTTTTACAACGTTTCAGAAGGTTCATTGGAAGAACTCAAGTATTATTTTATTTTGTCGAAAGATTTGGAGTATATCTCATCTAACGACCATCTAGTACAGCTTGGCGGAAGTCTTTCGGTAGTTACAAGCAGCGCGTTGCTTAGTTTATGGAGTGAAAAAGTGCACTTTTTCACTCCATAAACTACCGAAGGATTTACGCCGCCGTGTACTAGTGTCCCAATCAGAAACAGTAGGCCGTCTCCTTAATGGTCTCATCACCAGCACGGAGCGCCGCAAATAACAATTAACATACCCCTTACTCCCTACTTCCTACTCCCTACTCCCATTTTTTTAACACACATTAAATCAGGAGATTGTTATGGATTTACAACTTACCGAAGAACACAAAATGATACGCGACGCCGCTCGCGATTTTGCCCAAAAAGAGATTGCCAAAGTGGCCGCTCACTTTGACGAGACTGGCGAGTTCCCCTATGAAACCATTAATAAAATGGGGCAACTCGGCTTTATGGGCATTGAAGTGCCGGAAGAATACGGCGGCGTGGGCATGGACACCGTCGCCTATGTGCTGGCTCTGGAAGAAATCAACAAGGTCGACGCCGCGCACGGCACGATTATGTCGGTCAACAACTCCCTATACTGCCACGGCATTCTCAAATTTGGCACGGAAGAGCAGAAGCAAAAATATCTTGCGCCCATTGCCGGCGGGGAAAAGGTTGGCGCCTACTCCCTGACCGAGCCGATGTCCGGCTCCGATGCGGGGACCATGCGCAGCCGGGCCGTGCGGGACGGCGATGAGTACATCATCAACGGCACCAAAAGTTGGGTCAGCAGCGGGCCTGCCGCCAGCTACATTGTCACGTTTGTTATGACCGACCCCGAAGCAGGACATAGAGGCATCACCGCCTTTATTGTTGAAACGGACAAGCCCGGCTTTCACACCGGTCGCAAAGAAGACAAGCTGGGCATCAGAGCCAGCGCCACCTGCGAGCTTCACTTTGAAGATTATCGCTGCCCGGTAGAAAATCGGTTGGGCGAGGAAGGCCAGGGCTTTAAGATTGCTATGACCGTCCTTGATGCCGGGCGGGTTGGCATTGCGGCCCAGGCCCTGGGCATTGCCGAAGGGGCTTACGAGGCCAGTTTGGAGTATGCCCGCGAACGACAGGCTTTCGGCGGGCCGATTGGTCAACTGCAAGGCATCCAGTGGAAAATTGCCGATATGAAGTGCCGTATCGAAGCCTCGCGGTTGTTGATGTATCAGGCTGCCCTGGCTAAAAATGCATCCAAAGAAACCGGCGCTCGCTACACCACCGAAGCCTCAATTGCCAAGCTCTACGCCAGCGAGGCCGCTATGTTCTGCGCCCACCAGGCCGTACAAATCCACGCCGGGATGGGCTACAGTAAGGAACTACCCATCGAACGATTCTTCCGCGATGCCAAAATCACCGAGATTTATGAAGGCACCAGCGAGATTCAGCGTTTGGTCATTGCCCGCAATGAGTTGGGGCTGCGTTAAAGAAAGATTCTACATTGTAACTACCCAACCTGCTTTGGTAATTAGTAATTGGTAATTAGTGATTATTCGGGTAAGCCTAACCAATTACTAATTACCAGATACAATTCTTCAAAGAGGAAGATAAAAAAATGCTAACAACACCTGAAAAAATTATATTTGCCCTGGTCGTTATGGCCTCGCTCTACCTGACCTACGTTACCTTTGGTAAGATGATAAAAATTGTACTGCGC
>JAJRVO010000741.1 GCA_024277275.1 Chloroflexota bacterium | reverse complement strand
GCCCGTATTGACCGGCTGGATGAAGATGTAAAACGGGTGCTACAGGTTTCCGCGGTTATTGGCCGCGTCTTCCCACGCTTTATTTTAGAGCCTATTGTCAACGACCCTGAAGTCCTTGAAAGAGCTTTGGAACAGCTGGAGGTAGCTGATCTCATTGAGGTCAGAACGCGCGACCCTGAACCCGAATATATGTTTAAACACGTGCTAACCTATGAAACCGCCTACAACAGCCTGCTACACCAACGACGCCAGCTCATTCACAGACAAATCGGCGATTATATGTCGCGTCTTTATTGGCAACTGGGCGAACAATACGCTCCAATTGTAGCCGAACATTACGTTAAAAGCGCAACCTGGCCCAGAGCTTTACGCTATCTACACCGCGCAGCCGAGGCCGCCATTCAATCCTTTGCCAACGAGGAGGCGGTTAAGTACTACACCCGCGCCCTCGAAGTCGTCGACATTATTGGCTCCGAAGTCGACCAGAATACTATCCTGGCAATTTACGAGGGACGAGCCAAAATCTTAACGCGGTTGGGCGATCCCCAGAAAGCGGTGGATGATTACAACGCTATGCTGGCTAAAGCTAAAGAGCTTAATGACGACTCGGCCCAGATGCGCGCTCTAAACGGCAGCGGGGCGCTACAAGCCAGTCACCACAACTTATCGCAGGCTTCAGAATTTTTCCAACAGGCATTGGCGGTTGCCCGGCGTATAGGCGATGAGCGAGGTATTGCCGAAACCCTGAACCAACTAGGTAATTTCTATTATAACATGGGTCAACTGGAATTAGCGACCAAATGTTATCGGGAATCGGGCGATATTAGCACAGAGTTAAACAACGAAGCCGGTCGGATTACGTCAGAAGACGGGTTAGCCAAAATTATGCTGGAACAAGGCGAAATCTTGGCCAGTCTGGAAAGGTACCAGGAAGACATCCTCCCTGTTCGACGGCGTTTGGGGTACCGTGGCGGGCTGATGGATTCGCTTTACTCGGTGCTAATGGGACAGATTTTTGTTGCTGATTATGAGGGGGCCGAAGAAACGGCGCAAGAGTTGCTGGATTTGCAGAAAAAATCCGGCGACCTGTACCGAATGCCGCTGGTAAAGTATTACCAGGCGCTTGGTCAGCTTTACCAGAGCTATCTGGACCAGGCCGGCAAAAATTTAAGAGAAGGGCTAAAGGTAGCCCAGGAGCATGAGCAAAAATCATTTCAAGCTCTGGGTATGGCCTGGCTTGGCTATTATTATTTGACTATAGGCATGGATGAAAAAGGCATGGAACATGCCGAACAGAGTTTCCAGATTGCCCAGGAACTTGGCTCTCCGCTTTACGTTATGAAGGCTCAATCTGTGTTGGGCACCGCCCATCGCCATCTGGGTCGCTTAAAAGAAGCTGTTAACGAACTGGAGAGCGTCCATACAGTGGCTCACAATATGGGCTTTACGCCTGATGAAGTGATGATTCTCTACCAACTGGCCAGGGCTTATATGGATATTAACGCCTGGGACAAAGCCGAAAAAAGTATACAAAGCTTAATTGAACTGGCCAATGTTAGCGAAATGAAAGAGTTCATTATCCGAGGCCAATGGCTTCAATCAATAATAGAAACCCATCATAAACGGTACGATGCCGCCCTTGACATTCTGGTTCAGGCTTCAAATCTGGCCCAAGAAACCGATAGCCGTCTATCTCAATATATGATCCAGGTACAAAAAGCAACCATTTACCACGTGTCAGGCAACGAAGCCGCCTCCCGCGACGCCACAATCTATGCCCAGAGAATTCAGAAAAAGCTGGTTGAAAACAACTTACCCGGTGAAGCGGAACGAGACGCTTTCTTAAATACCCCTTACGCCCATCAACTACAAGAAATAGTCCAGGCGCTCTAAAAAAGTTTATAGAGTTTAATGCCGGAGATATAACACCGTGCCCCCTGGCATTCTTTACAAAATGACGGAGTTTTGCAAAAAAAACTCCTTATTAACCAAAAAAGATAACATTGTCATTGGCGTTTCGGGCGGACCCGACTCGCTTTGTTTACTCCATCTATTCATAACCCTCAGCCAAAAATTTGAGTTCACCCTAATTATTGCCCACCTCAACCATCAGCTACGGGGCCAGGATTCTCAAGCCGATGCAGATTTTGTGCAAGAGACAGCCGCAAGGCAACAACTGCCCATATTTTTAGAAACCCACAACATTGCCGCTTTAGCCACACAACGCAAACAATCCATTGAAGAAACAGCCCGACAAGTTCGCTACGCTTTTTTGTGGCGGGTAGCTGCCGAACACGGCGCTAACAAAATTGCCGTAGGGCATAATGGCGACGACCAGGCAGAAACGGTACTTATGCATTTTCTGCGAGGCGCCGGTCTGGCCGGGCTACGCGGTATGTTGCCAAAAATTAATATTGCCGATTTAAACCTTTACCCTGGAGACATACCAAATCCGGCGCTTCACCCTTCTCCCATCCTAATTCGCCCTTTGTTAGAGACCTCGCGTTCTGAAATTGAAGCCTATTGCCGGGATAATGAGCTTTCTCCCCGGCAAGACTTTTCAAACCAGGATACTGCCTTTTACCGCAATCGTCTGCGGCACGAACTCATTCCTTACCTGGAAACCTATAATCCTAACATCCGCCAGGTTCTTCAGCGCGCGGCCAAAGTGATTACGGCAGATACCGAGGTCTTAACCAATCAGGTAGACCAGGCATGGCGTTTTGTTGTTAAGAATGATGCCGTCATTGAAACTGAAAAGCCTGACAAAATAGAGTTTGATTTGCGGCAATGGCTTAACCTGCCTCTGGCTATAAAACGCTCCACCCTGCGCCGGGCAGTTCAACTTATGCGTCGCGGCCTGCGAGACATCAGTTTTGAACATATAGAAAAAGCCATTGATATTTTAGAAAAAGGGAATACCGGAGCCAAAGCCACGCTGCCACAAGGGCTTATCCTGACCATCGGCTACCAGACTTTTACAATTTCTTCAGAGGATACAGGTCAGCGCTTTCACGGGTTTGGCGTCCCTCAACTGGAACAGGCTTTAGAATTGAACTTGCCCGGTGTGACTCCGCTGGCAGACACCGGCTGGCAACTGAAAGCTACTCTGTTGCCGCGTGGAAGTTTATCCCAGAGTCAAATCAAACAGGTTGATCGCTGGGAGGTTTACCTGGATGCTGATGTGGTTGGTAAAAAGGCAATATTGCGACCCCGCCGGCCCGGCGATAAATTTTATCCACTGGGCATGGCCGGACACGCAAAAAAAGTCAACGAATTTATGATCAATGAAAAAATTCCGGCCAATTGGCGCAATCACCTCCCTTTTCTTGTGTCAAATGATCAAATTTTATGGGTTTGTGGCTACCGTCCTGATGAACGGGCCAGTCTGCGTGCCGATACTCAACATGTACTCCACTTGAGATTTGAACTCTGCTGATTGCTTTTGTTATCAAAATTCTTTGCCAGAAAATTGGTTTAAATTACGCCTCATTTTGATATCCTAAACCACTAGATGTTGTGGTCTGCAACAATTTATCACCATATGTAGCAATTTTATGTAAACGCCTGCCTCTTCTTCAATACCGTTGGTAGAAATCTAATTAGAGTGATTGCAAGAGAAGCAAGGTTAGAGTATAATGAGCAACCAACCTAAAAGAGGCCACTCATTGGGAAGGTAATTCTGTTAACATGCATGTCCTGCTTGTTGAAAACAACAACCTAGATCAAAGTGAATCCCTGTTTTTAAGCCTTGAAAAACAGGGGCATCACGTTTGGCTGGCGCATACCCCGGAAACCGCCACTCAAAAAACCGCTACCCTTTGGCCCAATCTGGTTGTTTTCCATCCTGCTCATAGCCAGTTTGATATGGTGGTTTTTCAGGAAGCTTTTAATGAAATCAAGCTGAACATTCCCCATATTATTGTTGGCAACAAAAAACAACTCTCCTGTGAAATAAGCGATGATATGCTTCTGGTTGCTCCCGATAAACCCCAACAATTAAGTCAAAGCATTAAAAAAGCCACGGTCAAACAACAAGAGCGATTTCTAAGATTGCCTGACCTGATTATCGACTGCGAACAACGTAATCTACTTCATAACGGCAAAAAACACTCGCTTACTCCCAAAGAGTTTAAGTTACTCCATTTACTTATAGACAATCGCAACCAGGTTTTGAGTCGCAAAACAATTATGCACGAAGTATGGGAAACGGATTATATGGGCGATACCCGCACGCTCGACGTCCACATTCGCTGGGTTAGAGAAAAAATTGAAGAGAACCCCAGCCGGCCCCAACGTTTAATTACCGTTAGAGGTCTGGGATATCGTTTTATGACCAATCTTGACCAAGAATAGACACAAATTTTTTATTTAAGGCACTTTGCCAAAAGCGTCGTTAACGGCGCTTTTTCTTTTGCTGACATTAGAGTATGATGAGTAAATTTCCCGGACAATTCTTAGCCGCTTGGCTTCCGTTAGCAATTGTATTTACCTTTACTCTACAGGCATGCGGGGACAACTCCCAACCCAACCTCAAACCACTTGCTACGCCCACTCGCTCTACTAATTCTACGCCCACATCCGTTGTTCCAGATCAAGCAACACTCAACAGCTACACTCACTCTACCAACCGTTTCAGTATAAACTATCCTGAGCGCTGGGGGCTTTTTGAACGGCCTGACGGGGTAATTTTTATAGAACCAGGCGACCAGGCCGGATACAGCGTTGTTTTTAGCGATGCAGGTCGGTTATACAATCAAGAAGAATTAAATCAATACCTGGTCACATTTGTAGCCCAAAATTTTGCAGGCGAAGGGTCAAACTTTAAGGCCATTAGCCAGGAGCAAGTTGCCAATGGTTCGGTGGTGGCCCGATTCACTTCAATTGATTCCAATTTAGAACAGGCAACTAGTGAAATGCGCGTGCTACAAAAAGACACAATTGTTTTTGTGGTACACCTCAGCGCCACAGAAGAACAGTGGGAAACCTGGCACAACGGGCTGCAAAAGTTAGCCGATAGCTTTACCCCTCTTGACACCACTTCTGTTGTAGAAACGCAGCCCACTTCTGAAGCGCCAACCTGGACTTTGATTGGACCTGCAAGCAAAGAATTTGCCTTTTTATATGCCGACGACTGGGAAATTGTGGAGCAAGGTAAAAATTCGGTTTCGGTTAGATTGCCCAACGCCAATATGACCTTTACCGCCACTAAATTCGCCTGGCCTGAAGCCAAGAACGACCCCACGGCTACGGAAAAGGCTGCGCTGGCCCACATAGAAAACCTCTCAGAGGCGTACGACAATGTACAAAACCTGCCTCCCGCCGAGTTTCCCCTGGATACGGCCACAGGCGCTACCATTGACTTTCTGTACACCGACGGCGACACAGATATGGCCGGTTCGGTAATTACAGCCGTAAGCGGTGGCAAAATGCACAAAATAGTTTTTACAGCGCCCGCCGGCTTTTATGACGCAGCCCTTCAATGGTTTAATCCTATGTACAAGAGCTTTAAGTTTCTTGAGCCGGAAGAGTTGATTGAAGAGGAGCCGTAAAAGACGGAGGGCAGATACCTGGTCTAAGACAGATACGACACTTGATTGCAAGTAATTGGTTCTTAGTAATTAGTTGTTGGACCAAATTACCAATTACTATTTACTGATTACCGGTATAACTAATAACTGACAGGAACGACCTGGCAGTTACAATAGAGCGTTACTATGTCCCCAATACCATTAAAAAACGCCCCGGTGTACGAACAAATTTATGCCGTTGTTTGCCAAATTCCGTCTGGACAGGTTGCTACCTACGGCCAGATTGCCGCAATTGTAGGTAGATGCACACCGCGTATGGTCGGCTACGCAATGGCCGCTCTTCCTTTTGACACCGACGTACCCTGGCAGCGCGTTATTAATCGGCAAGGCAAGATTAGCCCGCGAGCTGGCGGAAGCGGAGGCGCTCTCCAGCGTCAATTGCTGGAAGCCGAGGGGGTTCGCTTTGATCCTAAAAAAGAGTGCATCGATTTTAATGAGGTTGGGTGGCCTGGCCCTGATTGGGAGTGGCTGGAATCGAACGGGCTTAACCCCGCGCCGTTACTTGGCAATGATTAAAATAAAAGACCTCAAAGGTTTTGGCAAACTTGTTTGCACAACCTTTGAGGTCTAGAGTAACTCCCAATAAACTATCGTCTATTAGGCAGCCTTATGTAAACCGGCGCCAATTTGTCGCCCAAACTCATCATACAATTCCGGAATAGCTTCACCCCGGATGACAAGCGCAGTGATAATACATTTTTTGATGTCTTTGTTAGAGGGAATCTCGTACATCACATCCAAAAGCGCTTCTTCAATGATAGTACGCAGGCCGCGCGCGCCGGTTTTGTGCTTTAAGGCTTGACCGGCCGCCAGCGAAAGCGCCTCTTGAGAAAAAACCAGCTCCACATCGTCCAAAGCAAAAAGCTGTTGAAATTGTTTAACAATGGCATTGCGTGGGTCTGTTAAAATTCTCATAAGAGCGGCGTGGCCCAATGGCTCCACCGTAACAGTAACCGGCAGGCGCCCAACAAACTCTGGAATGAGGCCGTAGCTCAACAAGTCATCAGGCGTAACCTGCTCCAACATTTGGGCAGAATGTAAAATAGCCTCTTCTTCCCTGGCAATAAGCGGGTCTTGCTTGGATGAAGAGGAAATGACTTCCTGCAAATGGCCTATCAGCGGTCTGGATGGAGCGCTCTGTTTATCTTTTCGGCCAGAAATAGCCGACGTTTTATCCTGTTTTTTGCCAAACCCCATCCGCCCTTTAAGGCCTAGCCTCTCTTCGATAACCTTATCTAAATTATCAAAAGCCCCGCCACATACAAAGAGAATATTGGCCGTATTAACGTGGATAAAATCCTGATGCGGATGTTTGCGCCCGCCCTGGGGAGGCACGCTGGCCTGTACGCCTTCTACAATTTTAAGGAGAGCTTGCTGTACGCCTTCACCGGAAACATCCCGGGTAATAGAAGGATTATCGCCAGATTTACGAGCAACCTTGTCAATCTCGTCAATATAAATAATACCTTGCTCAGCCCGCGGAATATCGTAGTCGGCAGCCTGTATTAAACGCAAAAGGATGTTTTCAACGTCTTCACCCACGTAACCGGCCTCGGTAAGGGCGGTGGCATCGGCAATGCAAAACGGCACATCCAAAATGCGAGCCAGCGTTTGGGCCAGCAAGGTTTTGCCGCATCCCGTTGGCCCAATTATTAAGATATTGCTTTTTTGTAGCTCTACGGCATTTTTTTTACCAACATCAAGCCGCCGGTTGACGCGCTTGTAGTGATTGTAAACGGCAACAGAGAGAACTTTTTTAGCCTGATCCTGACCCACAACCCACTCATTCAATTGCTCATATATCTCTTTAGGCGAAGGAATGCGATTTGGGTTGAATTCGGTGGCGGTTGAGGTTGATGAATCTTCTGCCAGAATATCTTGACAAAGGTCAACACACTCATCACAAATAAAAACCTGTTCCGGCCCGGCAATGAGCCGGTTTACTTCATCCTGTGATCGCTTGCAAAAGGAGCAAATTTGAATGTCAGATCGGAATCTACTGGCCATATTATCCTACTCGCTTGCGCTAGAGTTGTCGTTGTCGGTTTTTGCTTGTATGGTTTCGTCAGATTCAACCACAGGCTCGCCCAGGATCTCATCGACCATACCGTATTCTTTAGCCATATGGGCATCCATCCACCGATCTCGCTCAAAGTCATCCGCAATTTGAGAAATAGTTTGACCTGTATGTTTGCTGATAATGCCAAAGAGCAGGTCTTGCTGGCGTTTCATCTCGCGGTATTGAATTTCGACATCGGTAGTATACCCCTGAGAGCCGCCGTGGGCCTGGTGCATATGAATGGTAGAATGGGGTAGCGCATAACGTTGTCCGGGCGCGCCCGCCGCCAAAAGAACCGTGCCCATACTGGCGGTAACGCCAACGGCCACGGTGCTTACCGGAGCCGGGATATGTTGAATAGTATCGTAAATAGCCAGCCCGGCATAAATTATACCGCCAGGGCAATTAACGTACATCTGAATCTCGCGTTCAGGGTCCTCTCGGTTCAGGTAAAGCAACTGGGCCACAATTAAATTTGCAACTTGATCATTAATGGGGGTTCCCAAAAAAATGATGCGCTCTCTAAGTAACAGAGAGAAAATATCATAAGCTCGTTCACTGCGCCCGGTGGTCTCTATGACCATAGGGATTACAGCTTCAGGTAAATTGGGCAACATTGTATTTAAAAGCTCCTTTCAAAGCAACTAAATTCTCGCTTCCAAACTTTAGTTTGGGAACAAGGCAATTGGGTATCAATTACCTATTCAGTTTTGATTGTAGCCGGTTCTTCAGTCGACTCAGCTTCTTCTTCCGGCTCATCATCAGTTTCATCCTGGTCTACATCAGCTTCTAAGGCATCATTTTCAGCTTCGTCTGATCCCTCATCAGCGTTTGACTCAGCAGCAGCGGATTCACCCTAGGCCTCATCCTCATCGGTAGTTTTGCTTAACTCAGGTTCAGCGTCAATTGCCGGGTCTTCGCCTTTGGCAATAGCCGCTAACCGATGAATGATTTTATCAATAAGCAGATCATTGGCAATCATACTCTGCCGGGTATCTGAGGCAAGAATATCCCGCCAAACCTCATCGCCCTTGCCCGACATATCTGCTATTAGCTTGGCCTGGACCAATATCTCACTTTCGCTAACATCCAGCTTTTCTAACTCTCTCAACTTACCCAAAGCAAAAGTTCGTTTTAGTTGCTCTATTATTCCTTTGCGGGTCTCTTCAACAAACTCTTCTTTAGTTTTATCTTGCGTTTGCAGCAGATTATCCATTGTCAGGCCATACTTTTCAATCTCGCGCTCATAACGGTCAATCTCTTGATCAACTTTTTCTGTCTCAAAGGCCAGGGGCCACTCAAGTTGAGCGCCCTCAATGATCTGGCCCAGAGCTTTTTGGCCCAGCTCAGTGTCTTTTTGCCTCTGACGTTGTTCCCCGATATTTTTTTCGACGTTGCTTCTCAGCTCCTCAAGCGTTTCAAAATCACTGACGGATTTAGCAAACTCGTCATCAAGAGGCTCAACCTCTTTTTCTTTTACGCTCAGGATTTCAACTTCAAAGGTGATATCTTTACCGGCATACCGCTCATCGCCAAAATCCTCTGGGTAAGCCAGGGTAAATGTCTTCTCATCGCCGGCCGATAGACCAAGCAGAGGCGTGGTTAAATCAGGGTAATTATTTTCCTCGTCTTCTTTAGGGGGGGCAAGCTCATGCTCTATTGATTCATGTTGAGCCAATACTTCATCCCCGTCTCGTTCCACAACCGACATCGAGACAAGATCGTCAACTTGTGTGGGGCGCTCTACCGGAGACCAGCTTGCAGTTTCTTCCTGCATATTCTTTAGAGCTTCCTCTACATCATCTTCCGTAACTTCTGCCGTCTCGGCTTCCAGGCGAATTTCTCGATAATCCCCCAACTCGATGACAGGTTTAGTTGGCACTTTTATTTTTATGACCAGCGGGTCCCAATCTACGCTCTCTAACTGTATTTTGGCATAAGGTTCAACATTTACGTCTTCCAACGCCTCCTGAATCATCTTGTCGACGCTTTGCTCCAACGCTT
>JAJRVO010000740.1 GCA_024277275.1 Chloroflexota bacterium | reverse complement strand
TAACATTTTTATGGGACACAGATGAACACAGATTTTACAGATTTTTGTTTAGTTTTTTACCATAATCTGTGTTTATCTGCGAAAATCTGTGTCCTATTCTCTAGCTTTCAGAATGTTACTTTGTGACCGTGCTGAGTATATTAAGAAAAACCCTTCTCTTTTCAGGACAAAGCGGTTGCGGCAACCATTGATAACAATTGCCACAACCGGCTTTGGGTTGTCCATATTAGATTGGACAAGCTAATTGCTTGTGTCCAACATTAGTTTGTAATTACTTGGCCGGGGCCGTGGCCTCCGGCGTCTGGGCTTTTGACGCAGCGCGTTCTCGGCTTGGTTTTGGACTGGGCCAGGCGGCCACCATAGTGCCGATGATAAAGACAAAGCTGCCAATCCAGAGCCAGTTGACCAGTGGATTGATGTAAGCCTTGAATGTGGCCGTTTCGCCCTGGCCTTCCCAACCGGCCAAAATCACGTACAGGTCATCGGCCAGGGTGCTGCGTTTGTCGGGAATGGTGATGGGCTGTTCCTGAACCACAAAATATTCACGGTTGGGTATTAAGGACCCGGCGGGTTCTCCATTGTATTTAACATCTAACACGGCTTCGGTGATGATACGGTCATCCGGGCTGTCCCCTTCGCGGAGGCCGTAGTAGGTTAGCTCATACGTGCCAATAATCTCACTGCTAATGGTCATACTTTCGCCAATAGCCAGGTTTTTTTGAGTTTCTACCTGGTAGGCGCGACTACCTATGATACCGATAGCCAGGAGAATGACCCCGGTGTGGATGAGATACCCCCCATAACGACGGCGATTTCTCGCCACCAGACGCGACAGGGCCACCGGGTAGCTTTCGCCTTTGGTGCGGTGGCGGGCGCTGACGCCTCGCCAGTATTCAATTATAATGGCTATCAAGGTTAAAGCGCATAAACCAAAACCCAACAGGGGGCCAAAAAGTTTTATGCCGACCACTGTATAGAGCAGCGCCATAACAATCAGCGCCCCTAAAGTTGGCCATAAAAGCGTGTTCGCCATCTTTGTCGGCGAGGCTTTGCGCCAGGGAACCAGGGGAGCGATACCCATCAACACTACAATTGCGGCCCACAAGGGAGCAGTGCTTTGCTCAAAAAAGGGCGGGCCAACCACAATCTTTTCACCAAAAAGCGCCTCTGAAAAGAGGGGGAAATGCGTCCCCCACCAAACTATAATGGCCAACCCGATGAATAACAGGTTGTTGAGCAGGAAGAATGATTCGCGTGAGAAAAGGGAGTCTAGCTCATTATCGGATTTTAGAACATCCCAGCGTATCACAAAAAGGTATAGGGAGCCGGTAAACATAATCAGGATGAAACCCAGAAAGAGCGGACCAATGGCGCTTTGGGCAAAGCTGTGAACTGAAGAGATAACCCCGGAGCGCGTGAGAAATGTACCTTCGACGATAAGCGCAAAGGTGAGAATAATCAAAGCGATGTTCCAGCGTTTGAGCATATTTCTGTTTTCGTGCATCATCACCGAGTGTAAGAAGGGCGTGCCCACCAGCCAGGGAATGAGTGATGCGTTCTCTACCGGATCCCAGCCCCAGTAGCCGCCCCAGCCCAACACATCGTAGGCCCACCAGCCGCCCAGCACAATGCCCAGGCTCAGAAAGAGCCAGGCTATCAGGGTCCAGCGACGGGTAGTGCGAATCCAGAGGTCGCCGCTTTGACGGGTAATTAAGGCCGCCATAGCGAAGGCGTAAGGAATAACAAATGCAACAAAGCCAACGTACAGTATCGGCGGGTGGATAATCATGCCAAAGTGACGCAGCATCGGATTGAGACCGGCCCCGTCGGCGGGGAAGAAGGGCAATTGCTCAAAGGGGTTAGCCACAAAAACAACCAATCCAACAAAAAAGGCTACCGTGATTTGGGTTACAGAAATTACATAGGGCATCATAATGCGCATTGAACCCCATTTGTTGACTAACACCAGGGTAGAAAAGATTGACATTAACCAGGCCCAAAAAAGCAGCGATCCGTCTTGCCCGCCCCACAGGGCGGTTACTCGATAGAATAAGGGGGCGGCCCTGTTGCTGACCTCGTAAATGTATCTGGTTTGGTAATGTCCCGTAATTAATAAATATTCCACAATGGCGATAGCCACGGTGATAAAGCCGGTAACGCCAAGCGCGGCATTACGGGCGCTAACAACCAACTCCGGCATACGCCGTTGAGCGCCAACGGCCGCTACTACAGCCGCGTATACAGCCAGGGCCATAGCCAAGACCGTAGCAACGTATCCAACATAAGGCATTGTATCTACTCCATTTCCAGTGTTCGGTAATCAGTGTTCAGTAATCAGTAATCAGTGTCCAGTAATCGGCGATTGTTGTTACTGATAACTGATGACTGGTCACCACTAATCACTTAGTAATGAGAATTAAATAACTGTCCCTCAACGTTGTAATTGGTAAATGGTAAATGGTTATTAAGCCAATCCCTAATTACTAATTACCATTTACTGCGCTCTGAAATGAGACAGACAGTTATTTAATCCCGATTCCTTACCTAACTGCGTCAACCTGTACTTCCTCTATAACGCCCTCTTCATAACGGCTGGGGCATTTAAGCAGGAGGGATTGCGCCGTAAAAATTTCACCATCATATTTGCCTTCTAAAATGGCCTCTGCGCCTTCTCGCATTTGGTCTGGTTTGGGGCCATTAAAGATGACCGGCATTCGATCGCCGTTTTCACTCATTACATCAAAGGTTAAGATTAAATCACGATTATCAAATCCAATAGTCTCGGCGTCAACTTTGCCGGTAACGCGCACGGTGCGATTCTCGATGGCTGTGCCTTTGGCGTACAGTTCATCCACGGTTAAAAAGTAGGCTGCGCTGCTTTGCACACCGGCGTAAATAAGATACACAACAGCCAGGGCCACTACCACCCCGCCGATAATGAATTTGGTTTTTTTGTTGGCGGTGTTCTCGGTAATTTGTATTGAGGGTACAGTTGTTGATTGAGACATTATTGATCTCCTTTCCTCCACAAAATGTTTGTAAATTGATGGTTTCGCTCTTGCTTCTAAACCGGAGTTTAGGAGCAAGAAAATTGACAATTGTTTTAGTTGTGCATCATCGCCGGGACAACGGGTTTTCCTTTCAATCGCGCCTCTAGTTCTTCTTTAAAAGGAAACGTACCCGGTTCGTAGGTGCAGAACGGCTCCTCGGCCAACGGGTTGCCGGTCATAGCATAAGCCCGCGAGCGAGAGCCGCCGCACACCCCCACAAATTCACACAAACCGCAGCGTCCTTCAAATTTACTGGGGTCGCGCAAATTGTTAAATAAGGGGGCCTCGCGGTAAATGTCGACCAGCGATTTTTCGCGCACATTGCCCACCGTAATCGGCATAAAGCCGCTGGGAAAAACCTCGCCCCGGCGAGAGATAAAGACAAACCCATTACCGGCGTTAATGTGCATTGGGGTGCGCCGAATGGTCGCTTTGGGTTGGACGCCGTGTTCAGTCACTATTTTATTCAATTCGTCGCGTAATTGAAAATAGATGGGGTGCAAGTCAAAATAATCTTCGACATTTAGCCCTTTGTCATCCAGAATGGCGCGTTGTAGAACCACTCGCTTGTAGTGATGGCCTTCGGTTGTTTTGGCGCTAATGTATTTGGAGCAATCATACAGAAAATGCATTACCGCTTCGTATTCGGACGGCGAAACCTCATCTTCTTCCTTGCCCCGTCCGGTAGGCACTAAAAAGAAAACGCTCCAGGTCATAGCTCCATATTCCAGCACCAGCCGGAAAATTTGGGGCAGGTCTTCTAAATTGTAGCGGGTAACGGTGGTATTCAGTTGCAGTTTTAAACCAATCTCGCGGGCGGTTCGCCAGCCTCTGGTCGTTAAATCAAAAGAGCCGGGAACTTGCCGGAAGTCGTCGTGGCGTTCGGGAGTGGAACCGTCGATGCTGAGAGAGATGGCTTTGGCTCCGTATTCTTTGACCCGTCGCAAATTGGCTTCATTGAGCAGCGGCGTGCCGGAGGGCGAAACGGCCATAGCCAGGCCTAGTTCATTGCCATATGCCAGCAGGTCAAACAAGTCATCTCGTTTGAACGGGTCGCCGCCGGTAAAAATAAAAATTGGGCGGGGTATTCCAAAGCTGTCAACTTGCTCTAGCAAATGTTTGGCCTCTTCAAAGTTCAAAGATAGAGGGTCGTGTTCTGGAATGGCCTCAGCCCGACAGTGACGACAGGCCAGATCGCAGGCGTGGGTAGTTTCCCAAATTATCATAAAGGGCCTGTCATTTAAATCATAAGTGGGTTGGCGGATTAATTTTCGCATTAAAACTCCTTTTTTACCTTACGGCACATCATCTCAATAATTTAGGGTGGGGTAAGGACGCAGCAACTCAAAGTATAGATTGTTTGCGTCAAGACTTTCAACCCGAGGCGTTTTGCCTTTGATTTTTGAGGTGAATATCTTATCAGCTTATTAAAAATTATTATAGTATTACCTCGCAACATTTG
>JAJRVO010000739.1 GCA_024277275.1 Chloroflexota bacterium | reverse complement strand
CTGATAGCCATTTTGTCCACGGGCCAAAATGGGACTGGAAAACAGGTTCACCAGTGGCGATGTAGCGTTTCAACGAGTTAACCAGGGCCCGCAATGTACCACCCTCAGAAAAGCCGCGTTTCCAATAACGATAATGCAAATAGATACGCTTGCCGGTATAACCATCAATAAACCAGATACGCCCACGGTCATCAATTTCAAAACGGCTAAAACCGTGTTTATCTGGATAATTAAAAAACTTTCGCCCGCAAGAACCGATAGTTTTTATTAGTTTATTGACTTTCTCTGCGCGTTTCTGTTTTTCTTTCACGTTGATCTCCGAAATTAAGCGGTTGAAACCACCCGGTAGCCGCGTCTCAGCCGCGCCCGGATGTGCTTGCGAATGAAGGGCCAGGCCGATTCTAACGAGTCAAACGGCGCGGGGAGAACTACCTGCTGCGCCCCGTCCTTGCGCCCGTAGATTCTAACTACGGCCGGCCCAATTAAGGTGGGCAGGTAGGCCAGACAATAGAATCGTTGCTCGTTACGCTCCGGGTTGACCCGCTCAAATAAAATGTATTTGAAGTCGGGCGGCGGGGTGGACAGATTCATTGTCCGCCGGCCTCAATTAACGGCTGACCACCAATTATACCTGGCAACATTTCTACGAGTTTTGACGAACTGACCTCTGATGCCGTGCGTCCATCCGGCAACATCAGGTAAGCGAAAAATGCAGACCGCGCACCCAGAAACTTTGCTTTTACGCAAGCCGCCTTGACCTCGTGATAAAGTGCTGTAGCTGCCTGACGTTGCGCCGCCTGATGATTACCACGCTTGCTCTGCAATACGGGCCATTTGATAGTAAAATGCTCCCCTTCCAGGTTGAAGGCCAACATAAACCCGGCGCGGCCCGTAATATCCTCAGAGAATGAACCGCTGCCGACAACCGTGCCACCAACGGCACGGATTTCCTTTTTTGCCTTTTCCAGCCAACTGTCCGGGCTTGATTTGCCGGACTGCCAGTAATTTACATCCTCGGCATACATCTTGCTTTACTCCAATTTCCGAAGCACAACCACTTCCTCCCAATCAATCGAGAGCTGAGGGTACTTTCTCTCGTGCAATCTACGAAAAAAACTTTTGCGTTCCGTGGTAAAATCGACGTTATCGCCAATGATCGCCAATTGAGTCGGGCCGGGATTGACCAACCAGGCCCGGATTGTCTCCACACTGACAAAGCCGCAGTTTTCACAAAGCTGCCGCCACATATCCGCGAAGGGAACGCGCTTTTTGTTTCGCACAAAATCCTTGACCACCCAGACAGCTATTCCCCCCGGCTTGAGCGCCTCGTAGCATTGCTCGACAATTAGCCGCGCCGCCGCCCAGAAAGTATCGTCAATTTCGGCTCCCATCTGGCCCGGCGTCTTTCCGTAGGTCTGCGGCTGCCGGGCCACGCCATTTTGCCCCCCAACATTGGCCCTTTGCGAGACATCGATTCCGGCCCGCTGCATCCGCTCAAGACGCGCTTCGGTATCGTTGGCTCCCGGGTGTTGGTTAACGCTCCCCTCGTAGGGGGGAGAACTGAACAGGGCGTCAAAGTCGCCGGCCTTCATCGTTCCAAGCTGCCCTTTACTGTGTCCGTAGTTTGCGGTCAGGTTGACATCGCCCCTCCGCTTCGGGTCCCGAAACAACCCGCCCCGTTTATCGGGGTCATCTGAACCGACAGACACAGCAAACGGCGGTGAACCGACCACGGCGTCAAAGTCGCTGTCACGCATTGGCAAACTGCCCACATTCCCTTTACTGTCTCCCATCCCCCCAATCATTCCCCCGCTGTGCCGGTCAAAAAGGGCCGGGTCAATTCCCCGGCGGCTGGCCTCTCCCCTGCCGCCGGTGTTACCCGCGAAAGGGGGCGAGGAAATCACCGCCTCAAAATCTGTTCCGGTCGCGATGAGATTACCCAGGTTGCCGGGAGTATCGCCGTATTCCTGAGCGTTGTCTCTGGCAAGCTGGCGGCTCAAGGCTTCCAGGCTGACATTGTGGCTTCTGGGATTGGCCTGGTTTGCCTGCCACTTGGCGACGATAGATTTTTCGCCGGCGAATTTACGGGCGGCCACAACCCCCTCGGTGTTGCCGAATAGGGGGGATGAAACGACCGCGTCAAAATCACCTTCAGCCAGTTTCACCAGTTGGCCGTCGGTGTGCCCGTAGTGGCCCCGGAAGCAGCCTCTCCCCTGCCGCGCTTTGTCCCGCGTTCCAGAGGTGTAATCCCTTTTCTCATTCACGCTGTAGGGGGGCGAACTAACCACTGCCGCCACTGTGTCAGCCATCCCGGCCAACGTTTCGTGCAAGCGGCGGCTGTCGCCTTGAAGCAAAACGGCGTTTCCTGTTGAATATTCCCCCGACATCCATCGCTCGATGTTACCCCGGTAGCGGTGCGGCTGCGTACAAGGTATCTTGCCGGAGCCGCGCTTGTAAGAGGCGGACCGGGCCGCCGGGGATTCCAACAAGTATCCCTGTTGGGGAAGCGGTTTTTGCGCATCCTTCCGGTCGGGAAATGGCAGTGGTTGGTAAAGTGACGGAATCCGCCCGGTACTTCGAGCCAATTCTTTGATTCTGGCAAGTCTTTTCTTTTGGGCGGTTGTTTGGGGCAAGTGGACGGAGGTTTCCCCGGCGATAATGCGCGCTTCTCTAAGGCACTCAGGGCACCAGTGGCGACCATCCCGGCGCGCTGCTCGTTCCCAACGCCCGTAAAAGCGTATCCAATCTTCTTTGCTAATGCCGGCGCAGTTGCACCCATGCCCCAGGTCAACAAACTTTTGCTCCAGTTCTACCCCTACCCAGTTGAGACCCAGCCGAATCGCCGGAAATGCGCCCAGGGCCACTCCGCCGAAGGGGTCAAGGATTGTGTCCCCTTCTTTGAGATAACCTTGAGCGAGAGCGTGGCGATAAATCCGCTCAATGAGCAAGCGGTAAAACTTGGCGGGGTGCGTGAAGGATTCGTCCGAGATGGCTCCCTTCCAGGATTGGTTGTAGCAGCCGTACCAGTCAGTCGTCATCATTATTTTCTCCGCCAATGATATTAAACTTACGCGGCCCCTGCCCCAACGCCTGTGGTTCGCCATTGTTGTAAGGAGGATACAAACCCGGCGTCCCCGGCTGTTGCCCCCCGATGAAAAACACCGGCGGCGGTGGATGATGATAGCCGCCATTATTACTCATAGGTTGATTCCGGCGTTGATGCCAGAGCCAAAACATAGTTCCAATAATTAGCGGAATCAGCGCTGATGCGAAACCAACAACATAGCCGGTAATGAGCAAAGCGGGGCCTGGCTGTTTCCAGGCCAAGCCAATGCCAACTCCCACAGCAAAGAGACCGAAAATGATGAGCGCAAACGCAACTGTTTTTTTCATAGTTTTTCAGCCTTTCGGAAACCCGCGACATTAGTCGCTTACGATAAATTCCAGCGCAATATCCTTATTCACCCAGTTTTTCAGCGTTCTGGAAACCATACTGAATAGACGGTTCTCCAGCCAATCTTTAGCAAAAGTGTTCTTGACGGCTATTTTCCAGGTT
>JAJRVO010000738.1 GCA_024277275.1 Chloroflexota bacterium | reverse complement strand
GCGTCGTCCTGTGGATGCGGCGATTCAACCGTAAATTCTGTGAGGGTTTAGTTCCCATGTATATCTCACTTTGGAAAGTTTATCAGGAAAGCAACGCCGTTATCTGTGTTTACTTCAAGGCTGCCTCTTAGAAGGTGTTTCTTAAATTGTGTAGACCAGACCGCAGAGGTTTCTGAAGCCGATTTTAACTGTAAGTCAGGTTCATAACCGGGGCAAATTCGCTTAAAAATGTCTCGCAAAAAACCTCTGCGGTCTTTAAGAAACACGCTCTTAGTTGGTACGAGACCCAGAGGTTGACCAGTTTTAGCCCCAACGACTCTGTTGTGCGCCAGTCTAACTCTGGCGGCAAGCCGACGCCGTTGTCGCTAACGGTCAGCGCGTAATCATCGGCGTGTGTCTCAAACGTCACCTGAATTTCATCTTTCTTTTCAAACCTCTCAGCGGGCGGGGAAGAAGAAAAAGCATATTTGAGGGCGTTGGTCACCAACTCATTAACAATTAACCCGCCAGGAATGGCGATGTTGACCGGGATAAAAACCTTCTCGGCTTTTACGCGCAGGGCAGCGTCCCGGCTGCCTCCGGCGGCGTCACCTAGATAGGCTATAAGGTCTTCCAGAAACTCGCCAAAATTAATCTGGGCCAGGTTCCGTGATTGGTACAGTTTCTCTTGGATCATTGCCATCGCCATCACCCGTTGCTCAAGGTCCTTAAGTGCGCTGCGTCCCCCCCGCATCATCCACTCTTTCTGCCTGCATACCAATCAAACCAATGAGCATTGTCAGATTGTTTTTAACACGGTGATGAATTTCCTTCAGCATCACCTCCCGTTCCGTCAGGGTGGCTTTAAGGCGCTTTTCCGCTCGCTTGCGTTCCGTGATGTCTGTGGTAATCAAGCCCAAACCGTTTCCCACTTTGAAGGCTCTCACCTTCAGATGCACGTCTCCAAAATTAGAATGCGGAATGATATCCGCTAAATATATTGGGTTTCCAGTCTTAATAACGTCCATAAACTGGTCATATCAAAGTCCCAGTTCCCGATACGTTCAGCCCATTCGGGAAAACTCGCCGATTGGCGAACCTGAACGTCAACCCCGATTTTTGCCAGTTGTCGTTCAAGATACAGGGCGATATCTTGCTGCTGAGAGGGTATAAACGGGAGGTGGTCCAAAGTTAACGAGAAGCGCATGTCGTCAGGCTTAACGGGATAACCGGCTTCATTGAGCAAGCGTTTAGCCTTCTCCAGGTCAACCTGGTATGTGGGGATGTCCGGATCAAAAAACGGGCTGTTGGGCGATATGGGGCCGGGCGCGCGCTGCGTGTTGCCGCTATGCAGTTGTGCAATGATAAACGCCGTAGGTCATTACCACTTCTCCACCGCGCTGCGATTCGTCAGGGGTAGAAGGTATTGCTACGGGCATAGTTGGCGTTGCCGCCGGCTTGTTGTCAGCGGTACTTTGTCCCTCGGTTGGACGGCAGGCCACAACGCCGATTTGTAGCAATAATCCCAGAATGATGATGGCCGGTGTTGCTTTTTTCATGGCTTTTCCACCCGTTGGTTTAGCTATTGGTTTATGGGTAAAGTATACAATCGTTCTTTCCGGCTAAACAAGCTGGTAATCATTGGCTGTAGGGATTTCTCGGCTTGCAGTCTTAAAATGACATGAGATAAATAGTTGCATCTTTTGATTTAAATTTTCAGAGTAGATTTTTATCGCGGGCGTAAATGGCTGCCTGGGTGCGGTCACGTAAACCCAGGCGACTGAGGATGTTAGAAACGTGGTTTTTAACCGTGCCTTCACTGATGACCAGTTCCTCGGCAATCTCCCGGTTGGTGGCTCCGGTGGCTATCAGGCGTAATACCTCAACCTCTCGCTCGGTTAAATCTAACTGTTTGGCTGTAGCGCCGGTTGAAACGGCGCTCAATGAGTCGGGAGGTTGAACCGGCGTTTGGGAGGCGCTGCTAAGCATCCCCACCAATTTACCGGCAATCGAGGGTTCAAGCTGGTAAATTCCTTTGTGGACCAACTGCACGGCGCGGGCCAGATCATGAGAGGGAATATCTTTGAGCAAGTAGCCGCCGGCGCCCGCAATCAGGGCTTTAACAATCTCTTCCTCATCATCAAAGGTGGTGAGCATTAACACCTGGCAAGCGGGCAATTGGCGACGTATCTGCTCGGTGGCGGTGATGCCGTTCATGACCGGCATCCGCACGTCCATTAAAATGATATCCGGTTCCAGGGTCAATGCTTGCTCAATGGCTTCCTGCCCATCAGAGGCTGTGCCGATCACTTCAATGCCCTCTTGAATACTCAATAGCGAGGAGATGCCGTCTCGCATCAGTTGCTGGTCATCAACCACCAGTACCCGGACGGCTATTTGTTGTTCTGTCATCGGTTATCTCCCCACCAACGTTAGCGGATTTTTGGGTACGGTCACAAATAACGCCGTGCCTTCATCCGGGGTGCTTTCCAATTTAAGCGACCCTCTAATAAGCTCTAAACGCTCTTGAATACCTTGCAAACCGTAATGTGTTCCCGTTTTGTTATCTCCCGGTGTGGCGGGGTTCTTCAGTGTGACTGTCTTCCCCTGTGTGGTTGGGTCTTTCAACATAGCCGGGTCAAACCCTTGCCCGTTGTCGCAAATATACAGGTTGGCTTCCTGGTTTTTAAGCCGAACACGAACCGTGACATAATCGGCTTGAGCGTGTTTCTGGATGTTGGTCAGACCTTCTTGGGCGGCTCGATAAAGCGTTCTCAGCGATTGTTGGGAAAAGCCGAATTCATCCCCCTCGATTTCCAAGTCGATTTTCAATTGACCAGACTTCATATGCTCAATCAGTTCGGTGAGCGCCAGGGCCAGCGAGAATTTCTCCGGAGTACTGCGCAAAGTTCCCACCGAGCGCCGAATATCCTTTAATGCTTCTCCGGCTAAATGCTTGGTCGCTTTTACGGCCTCATCCGCTTCTTGCGGACTCCTGCTGCGAAAGGCAATGGCTTTTTCCAGTTGTACGTTAATCACGGTCATATAATGGCCCAGGCTATCGTGAATTTCGCGGGCCAGCCGATTACGTTCCTCGATAGTGGCTAACTCGGCCACTTGTCCGGCATAATCCTGTAACTGCCGGTGCGAGTTTTCCAAGTCGTGCAGCAACTTTTCGGCCTGAAGCCGGCTGGTTCGCTCTTGTCTAATGAGATAAGCAATTGAAAAGATAAAGACCAGCATCAGCAAAAAGGTCAAATGGAAGATAATGGAAGGTCCGTCTGGTTTCTGTATCTCTACTGTATCCCGCCAGCGGCCCGTCAGATATATTACCCAAACTATGCCGGATAGGCCATAGCTGCTGCCGGATAAAAAAAAGAAGCCAAATGGTATTAGCAGGAATAGAAAAGTGCCGTAAACCGCCAGGCCAAACCCATCACTAAAACTGGCCGCGCCGATAATAGCCATCCGAATCAGCAACAAGGCAATGGTCATGCGCCAGGGAAGTTGTTCGCCAAAGTACCTGTATTCCAGCCGGTCAATAATCATCAGAACCAGGATAGCGATAACCATAATCGCGCTGCCCAACCAGGGATAGGCAATTTGGTAGATACCTGAAAACAGGAAGTACCCATAAACAACCAGTACCCCCAT
>JAJRVO010000737.1 GCA_024277275.1 Chloroflexota bacterium | reverse complement strand
TTTATCAAGCCACAATTCCAGATGTGGATGGTGTTTAACACAATGCCTGACTGCTCTGGTTACTGCTTCCCGATAAATATCTTCCGGGTCTCTTGGATGTCTGAGAATAACCTGCTTGTTCACAGTGACAACCACAATCTCAATATCTTCATCGGCGATGGCTCGTAATAGCCGTTCAGTTACTTTTGTCTCCAAATCTGATGCTTTCAATTCGTCTGGTTTTGCCTTACGTCCCAGGCTTTTGCGTGCTCGCTTGACGTGGAGTTCAATCGGTCTGGGGTTTTTGGTGATCAGGACTGCCACAACCAAATAGTGGCTACCGGAAAAAGGAGCAACATTTCCCGATTCATCGAGGAAACCATGTCGCATCTACAAAATATCCTATTTTATCAGTGGTTTTTAAGAATCAAAAGTGCTCTCTATGCGGCTTTCCTTTGCCAGTTTTGGTAGAGCTAACCTTGAATAGTCATTTCTGTGTACATATAACTCAGTTGGCTATTTTGTTCGGCATTAGTTCTATCTCTCTGGGGGAACTCGATTACGCCATTCCCAATATTCCTCAAGATTTCGGTATTGAACATCGGAGTCAATAGCTCGTGCCATATCCTTGGTTACGTTGTCTCTAAACTTGGTCACACTCATCATTGAATCCTCGCAAGAAAAGTTAAGTGCCGATTAAAAGAACTTCTTTAGATTTGGAATTCTTTGACAACACATACTTATACTGCCCAAAATGCTCGACCCGCACATTCTGTTTGTACCGCTTGAGCAGAGACATCAACTCTTCCTCCGAAGGAATGCCATCGCTGCGATAAGAGACGACGATGATGCTATTTTGGTATCGCTGAAATAACCGCTCAAAAGCGGAATGAATACGTTTCTTGTCCGTCCACTCGCTTGGCTGACGCTTTAAGCGACGATGCTTTGAGTTGTGGTCGATGTGCTCACCCCACTCGTCGTATATGGTCAGCCCTTCTAAAAAGTGATAGAAGTCGAGGTAATCAACCGCTAAGCCTCGACCGGAGATGTAGGGCGTGTCGATGTAAACCAGGTCGTACTCGCCGGGTATGTCAACGGCGTCAACGTTTAGGGCGCGGTTGGCCTGCCCGTTGTCAAAGACAGCCTGGTTGGCCTCGCCGATAAAGACCCGGAACCACTCCTCAAAGGGCCTGTCCCAGGTGGTTTTGTTGCCAAAAGAACGTTCTACCTCGGCCTGACGGATGTAAAGGTTTTTGCGGTGGAACAGGTTGTAAGGTCGCTTGATGATACAGGCTTGACACAGGGCAAAAAAGGCCAGAGCAAATTTGTAGGGATCGGTCAGTTGGCGGATGTTGGTGATGGTTTGGTCAAGCCAGGCGTTCTCCTCGTCGGTAAAGTAGATGTTATGGAAATTATCTTGAATAAAGCGGGGATAGTCAATTTGTGTACGCCGGTTAAGCAACCAATCTACTTCCTGCGGGTCGAGACGCACTTGCTTGTTTTCAATGAGCGCCAGCCCGATGTGGTAATTGAAGCGAAGCAGGTCGTTGTACGCAACTCGCTTCCCGGCCTGTTTCAACCGATAAGCCATTGCGCCGGTTCCGCCAAATGCGTCCAGGCAGGTTGTAAAACCCAGGCCGCTAATTTGCTCCCAAATCCAATCGGCCAGTTTTACTTTGCTGCCCTGGTAACGGGTCGAGGGAAATTTGGCTATCAAATCCGGGGCAAATGTGTATTGATGCGCTACGTTTTTGGGCATATTCAACTCAGCTACAGGCGACTTTAACAATAGTACACCGGAAACATTTGAGTGGCAAGGAAGCAAAGTTGCAAAGTAGCAAGGTGGCAGGGTGACACCCCATTTTTTTGCAATCCTGCAACTCTGCAACCCTGCAACCTTGCAACCTTGCAACCTTGCAACCTTGCAACCCTGCAACTCTGCAACCTTGCAACCCTGTTTTAGCAGGTTAAGCACGTAGAAAGTCGGCAAAACTGTGTCAAATCAAAGCTATGCCTGTTAGCAAATTTACAGCATAGGCCAATATGCCTAGAGCATAAGCATATTCAACAGCTTAAAGTTATGAGATTCCCTATCTGTATTATGTGCAGTCAGCCGATGTATTTCAACCTGAGTTGTGGCATACTGGTACTATAAGGACAAGGAGTAAAACTATGCAGATTCGATGGATGTTAATTGTAACAATTGTTTGCACCGTTGTTCTTGCGGCCGGCTATAGCTTGACTCAGGTTGAGCCGGAAGTAGTCAGCGCTGCGGCCCCGGTTGTGGATAAGGTCATCGGCGCGCAGGCGACAAGCATTGAGGAAGTGCAGGCGCGGAGTATCCAGCCGCTAAGCAACCAAAAAGCCGTATTTGTAGATGAGTCGTTTGGCTACCACATCAGTTACCCAACTACCTGGCTAAAAACCGAACTCTCCAGCAATGTGGTTGTCTTCCAATCTAACGATGGCGCTACCCGCGTCAAAGTAGAAGTAGCCAGCGCCCTACCCGCCGACGGTTTGGCCGGATTTGTTGACCGGAGTTTGGGCAAAAACGTGCTGCTTACTCGCCAATCGCTAACTGTCCACGGTCTCTCCGCCGAGCGCGTGTTGCTTTACTCCCATGAAGCGCATGCCCAGGTAACTAACTTTTACGTCACCGCCGATAACATGGTTTACATCATCAGCGGCGTTGGCCGGCAGAAATTGATTGAAAGCGTGGCTCGTTCCTTTAATGCCCCGCAGTTGGTGGCCCAACAGTAGTTTTTGCGGTCAAAAATCCCTCCCTTTGTAAAACACTCCCTGGAAATCAGGGGGTGTTTTTTATTTTGACTGGTCAGTAAAAAATTCAGAGCCAAATAGCAAAGGTCTTGGTTGACGCCAGCTTCACCTTGTTGTATTCTTACTTTGAATCTATTCAGGCATGTCATTTCGACCAAAGGGAGAAATCCCTAAAATGGCCCATTAACCAGGCTGGTTGCTGGAAAATCCAAAATTTGGGATGAGGTTTATCCAGCAAACGTTTTGCCTAACAAACAGGCTGTTAATTGTTGCGCCGTAGGGGTTTCTCG
>JAJRVO010000736.1 GCA_024277275.1 Chloroflexota bacterium | reverse complement strand
GGGGTCCTGCTTCGTCACAATTGGCCCTCACTAAAAAATGGAGGAACATCATGATTTACCAAGCTATCCCTTTAATCCCAACAGCAGTTGTCGCAAATAATATGGCTGCTACAACTAGCAAAGTCACCGCAGCCGCCTCAGGCGCTTCCGCTTTACTTTTGCAGCAACGCGAGCCGCCTCTTGAGCAGTTGCTCAACGGTCTGGCGCTGCTGCTTATTTTGGTTATCACAACCCTGTGCCTGGTGGGGTTTATGGTTGTGCTGGTGGCGCTGCTGCCCAGAGTCAGCGAGCGGAGCCAAGCGGCCCTGCATCGCTCCCCGTGGCAAGCCTTTTTTATCGGGCTGGCTAACTATCTTTTCCTGGGAGGTATTGGCCTGCTACTACTCAGTACCCAAATTCCGCCGCTGGCCGTAGTGGGGCTGTTGATCATCGCCTGTTTGACCATAGTAACAGTCATCGGCCTGACGGGAATAGTGACACTTATTGGAGAGCGCATGGCACACTTGCGCAGCCAGGAAACATCGGCCCTAAAACAACTGGTGTGGGGCACAATTGCCCTGGAGTTTGCCCTTTTGCTACCTTTTGCAGGCTGGTTTTTGCTGACCCCCATCTTGCTGATGATCTCATTTGGCGCGGCTGTGCTGGCCTGGCGAAACCGTAAACAAAAAGAATCTGGAGAGTTGGAAGATGATGAGAATTCAATAGAAGCCCCGGAAATGCTGGAAAATTCTTGACAATTCTTGCCTGTTCAACTTGCCAAAAAAGAAAGGAAGCAAAAATGATTATGGCTGATGTATTTGCAGTATTCGGTACGCTATTAGCGGTAGGCATTGCCCTGCCGGGACTACTGCTAACCTGGCGACTCCTTTTGCCAAATGTTATCGCCCGCGCCCAACAACGCCTTGAACAAACGCCGTGGCGATGCTTGTTTGTTGGCGGCTTCGCTTTGCCGCTCTATCTGATACCGGTCATTATTTTGTTCAATCTGCCTTGGGGAGTTTTCAAAGCGATGGGAGCAGGCGCTACCTTTATTCTGCTGGCGCTGACCAGCCTGGGCGCAGCCGGTCTGGCCGGATTTATGGGGCAACGCTTGCAAAGTTTAGGACTAGACGCTTCAACCATAGGAGCCACGGTGCGCGGAGCCGTCGCTATGGAATTAGCCGCGGCCTTCCCGCTGATTGGCTGGTTTATCTTTATCCCGTTAACCTTCATCGCCAGTTTTGGCGCGACCGTCTTGGCCTTTATTAGCCGGATTCCACGCCCGACAAAACAGCCCGCTTCTACCCAAGACGTGCAAGAGATTCCACTTTCTGCTTGACTGCTGCTCGCCTCTCGTTCTCACTTATTTTGTGTTTTTGACATAATTAACGGCTACGAAAATTCAAAGATGAGAAATCTTAATCGCCGTCAATTTATAAAAATGGCTGGAGTCGCAGCAACCGGTGCAGCGTTGGCGGGGTGCGATCCTGATAACCGCAGCCCTAATCCCCTATTCAACGCTTATCCCAAACTTGACGCCTGGCCCCCTGAAGCATCCGGCACAAACTGGCGACTGCTTAACCGCATCACTTTTGGTCCCCGCCCAGAAGAGCGCATCCGGGTAGATCAGATTGGCCTACCCGCTTTTATTGAAGAGCAACTGGCCCCGGAGACGCTGCCAGAGATGGCTTTTGCCCCCCGGCTGACTCTGCGCCGCCTTGAAACCCTCCACCTCTCTGCGCCCGATCTTTTTGATATCGATGGCGACATAGTTAGCCGCGAGCTTCAACAAGCGGCGATACTGCGAGCCATCTACAGCCCGTGCCAACTATACGAGACGATGGTCGATTTCTGGACCAACCACTTTAATATCGACCAAAACAAAGAAGACTGCGCCTGGCTCAAAACCATTGACGACCGGGAGATCATCCGCCCTCACGCCCTGGGTAATTTTTATGATTTGCTTTACGCCTCGGCGCATAGCCCGGCGATGCTGCTCTACCTGGATAATCAGGAAAACCACGCCGGAAATCCCAACGAAAACTACGCCCGCGAGTTGCTTGAACTTCATACAGTAGGCGTAGACAATGACTACGCGCAGACCGATGCGCAAGAAATGGCGCGTTGCCTGACCGGCTGGACGGTCAAAAAGCATTTTTACCGGGGACATTTCACCTTCGACCCGGATCGCCACGACGACGGTCCCAAGCAAATTATGGGGCTAACTATCCCGGCGGGCGTAAAGCAAGCCGGCGGCGAGCGGGTCGTCAAAATTTAGACGGCTTTTTTGGGCTTCATCCAACCCTGGCCCTGTTGTTGCCCATATGGCAAGCCAATCATCTGGCTGTTATTCACGCAGTTGGTTTGCCCCACGAATCGCGCTCGCACTTTAAGGCAATGGAGTTAATGGAGCGAGGTCTTGACCGACAAAGCGGTCCTCACTCCGGCTGGTTGGGGCGACACTTGGCTGCGCTGGATACCGGCAATCATTCGCCGCTGCGCGCGGTCAGCATCGGCGAGATGGTTACTCGCGCCCTGCGGGGACCGGTTCCGGCTACAGCCCTGCGCTCCATTGCCGATTTTCACCTGGGCGGCGACCCGCAAGCCATCGCCGAGATGCAGTCAGCCCTGACTATACTCTACAGTCAGGGCGACCCGCTGGACACGCAAGCCATCGAAGCAATGAACACGCTGAAGGCCGTCAATGCTCTGGACCCGCACAGCTACCAACCGGCCACCGGAGCCTCATACCCAGATGACGAGTTTGGCCTGGGGCTGCGACAGGTAGCAATGCTCGTTAAGGCCGAGGTAGGGTTGGAGGTCGCTTGCCTGGATGTAGGGGGCTGGGATACTCACATTGCCCAGGGCAACAGCGAGGGGTTGATGGCAAATTTGTTACAAAATTTGACCCAGGGCCTCAATGCCCTATACTTGGACCTGGCTGAAAAAAGTAATCAGTTGCTCGTTATTGTTATGTCAGAGTTTGGTCGCCGCCTCAAGGAGAATGGCGGTTTGGGCACGGACCACGGGCATGGGGGCATAATGTTGTTATTGGGCGGCAATGTAGCCGGCGGGCAAGTGTATGGGCAATGGCCCGGGCTGGCCCCGGAGCAACTTGTCGGCCCCGGCGATTTGGCCGTCACTACCGACTACCGCGATATCCTGGCCGAAATTGTCAGCCGGCGGTTGAATAACCCTCGCCTGGAAACGGTCTTTCCGGGCTATACCCCCACATTTAGAAACGTGGTGATTTAGCTGTCCAGAAGAGTTGTTTTCACGCCATTAGAGATTTAATAATGCGTAACGCATTAGGCAAACGGTCAGGCAAGAACTTTTCTGGTAAACTAGTACACGGCGGCGTAAATCCTTCGGTAGTTTATGGAGTGAAAAAGTGCACTTTTTCACTCCATAAACTAAGCAACGCGCTGCTTGTAACTACCGAAAGACTTCCGCCAAGCTGTACTAGAGTGTAGCGACGCCCTCACATCACAGCCTTTTGGCAAGTCGATAGCAAATGACAGAACATATACCCATCAATCAGTCCTGGGGATTGCCCCCTGCCAGTCCGGTTCTATCTGGCAAAGAAGTTCACGTCTGGTGCGCGGCGCTTGATCAACCGCCGGCCCGCGTTTTACAATTGGCCCAAACGCTGGCGGCGGATGAAGCCGAGCGAGCCGGGCGTTTTGTTTTCGACCACGACAGAGAGCATTTTATTGTGGCTCGCGGATTGCTCAGGATAATCTTGGGACGCTACTTAAAGGTAAAACCGGAAACACTGGCGTTTAGATACGGTCCCCAGGGAAAGCCGGAACTGGAAACAAACCCTGAGAGTAACCTCTGTTTCAACTTGTCGCACTCAGGCGGCGTAGTCTTGTACGCCGTAACACGCAAGCGAGAAATTGGCGTCGATATCGAAGCAATCCGCCCTCTGGACGATATGGAGCAGATTGCAGAACGTTTTTTTTCGGCCAATGAGTACGCCGTACTCCGCGCCCTTCCTGCAAAAGAAAAGCCGCCAGGTTTTTTTAATTGCTGGACGCGCAAAGAAGCCTACATCAAAGCGATGGGCAGTGGGTTATCCCAACCTTTGGACCAGTTTGATGTGACACTCGCGCCCGGCGAACCGGCTAAATTGCTGCAAATCCGGAACGACCCGGCAGCTCTCGCACGCTGGTCGCTGGTGGAGTTGGACCCCGCGCCGGGCTACGTGGGCGCGCTGGTGGTCTCAGGTTATGATTGGCGGCTTGCTTGTTGGCGATGGCCGGATTAATGTCTTGGGCTTTTACATCGACAGAAAACGATTGATTATACCGGCAACACGTAATTCGTAATTCGTAATTCGTAATTACTGCTATTTTTCCGAACATCCCCCTTTTTATGCCCAAATTAAAAAAACAGGTGTATAATGCAGGCGACCAGTTGATATGGTCGCATCTTGATTTTATGGAGGGAAGCATCAATGAAAACCAAAGCGGCGCTTGTCCGCGAGTCGAACAAATTAGCCATAGAAACTGTAGAACTGGACCCGCCAAAAGCAAAAGAAATTCTGGTCAGAATGCGGGCGGCAGGCGTGTGTCACTCTGACTTACACACTTACCGGGGCGAGTTACGGACGGAGCCTCCGCTGATACTGGGCCACGAGGGAGCCGGCATTGTTGAGGAGGTTGGCAGCGGCGTAACCCGCGTTAAACCGGGCGACCCGGTCCTTGTTAACTGGCTTCCGGCATGTGAATCTTGCCCGACTTGTTTAAACGGACACTTTAACCTGTGCGAGAATTTCAACACAACAACCTTTGTCGGTACGTTGCTTGACGGCACTTCACGCCTTAAAACGCTAGAGGGCGTATCGGTAAATCACTATCTGGGCGCGGCCACTATGTCGGAGTTTATTGTAATTGACGAAGCCGGCGCCATCCCCATTCCCAACGACGTGCCGTTTGAAATCGCGGCAATTATCGGCTGCGCGGTGGCAACCGGCGTTGGGGCGGTAATAAACACCGCTCAAGTACCGGCCGGCAGTTCGGCAGCGGTTATCGGCTGCGGGGGGATTGGCCTGAGTATGATTCAGGGCTGCCAACTGGCGGGTTGCCATCCCATTGTTGCCATAGACGTGGTAGACAGCAAACTGGAACTTGCCCAACAGATGGGAGCTACACACACCATCAATGCCCGCAATGGGAGTACGCTCAAGGCGCTGCGCCGGCTAATACCCGGCAGGCCAGATTATATCTTCGACAGTGTAGGCTCGGCCAAAACAATTCCGCAGGCTCTACGGGGCGTCCGGGCAGGGGGCACAGCCGTCATTGTGGGATTACACTCGGCTATAGAAGAAATCCCCATCTCGCCGGGCTGGCTTGTGTTTGAGAATAAGCGATTATTAGGATCGTTTGCCGGCGATGTTCGACCCCGACTTGACCTGCCCAAATTAGTTGAACTGTATCGGGCCGGCAGGTTGCAGCTTGACAAGTTAATCACCAATCGCTACTTGCTTGAGGAGTTGCCGGAAGCGTTTGAAGCGATGGAAGCGGGAACCATCGCCGCTCGCGGCGTTATCATGTTTGAGGATTAAGCCCTCCCTACCTAATCCAAATAAACCGGAATGGCGAATGAGCGAATGGCGAACGATGGACCAGATTCGCCATTCGTCATGGGTGCAGTTCCTCTGACCTCCCCTTTGTTCATAAAATTCAAACAAGTCCATAAGTTGGCAATGGAGCAGGCTTTTGAGATTTTAGGGAGATGATTTTATGTATTAGAGTTGTTGCTGAATAAGAAATTGCAAGAAATAAAAATGTAAATTTAGTACCGTATACCCCCTGCGTTTGACAAACTTTCTGTTTTAGCAGGGATGGGTTTTGGGGCAAACAATTGTCAGATTTTAGCTTTCTGGTGCTTTTGCTAAAGAATTTCTTAGCACCCCAAAGCGGGGGGATAGATAAAAAGCATTAATTAGACATAAAGTGTATAGTAGTTTCTCTAACATCATAAAGATACCAATTGGAGGAACTACAACAGTGACCAAGTGGATGATAGTCCAAATAACCGAGGCCCCCCTTGAATTGAATGATGATGAACATAGCTTATGTCTGCCCATAGCCGATGTAGAACAAGCGACTGGTGATGAATTACTCAACCTGATTGAAACAGATGCCTACGAGCAGGGCAAACAAGTTCAACAATTTCTATTCATCAACCACATCAAGAGGTTGGATGTGACCATCAGCGAACAGCGAAGCCACGATAAGGAGCCGGATTGCCAAGTTATCTTTGATGGCAAAGACCCCTTAACTTTCATTACCCGGTTTGGAGCAATGGGTATTGCTATCCAGCAAGCACACTGCAAGGGGCACAAGCAAGACTTCACACCTCTAAACAAAATATTGCCGCCCCATCAGGGCATCATCACCACGCCTGCTGTCCAAGAGTTGAGTTGCTTGTTCGCGGCAATGTGTCCCTCATATGAGTTGGGCAATCAGTTATTAGCGATTGCCCTGCAAGAACCAAAGCTGTTGTCCACCAGCAAAAGTGAACGTCTGGTGGAAAGCCACGCCAAGAGTGTGCGTCAGCAGGAATTAAGCGTGGCCAATGAAATCTTGAAGGCAACCCAGGAGACAGAAATCCCGTCATTGCCCCTTCAAGCTTCGCCAACGCCCCGTCGGTCAAGGTTGGGTGATGAATTGTTAGAACGTGTTTCTTAAATTGTGTGGGCCAGACCGCAGAGGTTTCTAAAGTCCATTTTAACTGTAAGTTAGGGTCATAATCGGGGCAAATTCGCTTAAAAATATCTCGCAAAAAACCTCTGCGGTCTTTAAGAAACACGC
>JAJRVO010000735.1 GCA_024277275.1 Chloroflexota bacterium | reverse complement strand
TCTACTTCGCCTACAATTTGACCCATATTCAACTCCGGCACCAGGATGCCTTTGACGCGCTTGGCCCATTCGCCCACCTGTTTTTGCGGGAAAGGCCACAGGGTTACGGGTCGGAAAAGACCGGCCTTGATGCCTGCCTTTCGGGCCTGGGCAATCGCCATCCGCGCCGAGCGAGCGACCGAACCGTAAGCCAGAATCATTACCTCCGCGTCCTCTAAATCGCTTTCTTCATTTTTAAGGATGTGGTCTAAATTATCCCTGGTCTTTGCTTCCAGCCGCTCCATCAAGGCCTGGGAAATGTTGGGGTCTTCGGTGGGAAAGCCGGTGGCGTCGTGGGTTAGGCCGGTGACGTGGTAGCGATAGCCTGTAAAGAAGTTGGCCATCGGCGGTACGTGACTGCCGTTGGTGGCATAGGGTAGGTACTCTTCCGGCGAGGTGTCGGGTTCAACCCGGTTGACAATCTCCAGAGTAGACGGGTCGGGCAACTCTACCCGCTCGCTCATATGACCCAGGAGTTCGTCAATTAGCAGCACAACCGGCGTGCGGTACTGCTCGGCCAGGTTAAAGGCCCGAATTGTTTCGTGGTAAATCTCGGTTAAGGTGTGGGGAACCAGCACAATAACCGAGTGGTCGCCGTGCGTGCCCCATCGAGCCTGCATCACATCGCCCTGGGAGGGGAGGGTGGGCAGGCCGGTACTGGGGCCGCCTCGCATCACGTTGATGATTACGCAGGGCGCTTCGGTAATGCAGGCAAAGCCGATATTTTCTTGTTTTAGCGAAAAGCCGGGGCCGGAGGTGGCCGTCATTGCTTTTACTCCCGTCAGTGAAGCGCCAATCACCGCGCCCATACTGGCGATTTCATCTTCCATTTGAATAAAAACCCCACCTACGCGGGGCATCAAGCGAGACATATCGGCCGCCACCTCCGAGGAGGGCGTAATTGGATAGCCGGCAAAAAATCGACAACCGGCATCTACGGCCGCCTCAGCCACCACTGAATTACCGGAAAGCGAAACGATTTTGGATTTTGGATTTTGGATTTTGGATTTTCGATTGCCTGATTTGGTCTTTTTTGCTTTTGGTTGTGGGCTATCCGACTTTGGATTTTTTGTTTTGGGTTTTGAATTGCTCATTATTTGTTATCCATATAGTTTTTAACTCGTTCCCAAACTCTGTTTGGGAACGTTATTGTTCCAGAAACTTTGTTTCTATTGATGAGCAAACAGAGTTTGCCCGGTAAGTGCGTTCCCAAACTCCAGTTTGGGAACGAGTTAAAACGAGAGCGGATTAGATTTTGGATTTCGGAAACATTCAATCTAAAATCCAAAATCTAAAATCTAAAATCGAACGGGTCCGGCGATATCTGGAATAGCGTCTCCGGCGCGGTCGAGTAGTTTTTGCCAATCGCGGTCCACGTCGGCCTGAATCCGGTCAATCAGACCTTCATCATTGTTCTTAAAGATGTGCCGGAAGCGTCCTTGTGGTTGCAGCCATTCTATGACCGGCTTCTTTTCCAGCGGCAGGTAGGTTAGCGAGAATTCCCCCTCGGCAATTTCAAAGAGGGGCCAAACACAGGTGTCAACGGCCAGCCGGGCCAGAACCAGCGTGTCGGCTGGTTCAGTTGACCAGCCTAATGGGCAAGGACTCATCACATTTAGAAAAGCCGCCCCTTTGGTTTGAAAGGCGCGTTTGGCCTTGTACATCAAATCCATATAGTAGCCTGGCGACGATTGGGCAATGTACGGAATACCGTGAGCCTCGGCAATGGCGGTCATGTCTTTGCGTATTTCGCTCTTGCCGATGGTCATCAGCGTTCCGGCCGGGCTGGTGGTTGTATGCGCCCCTAACGGCGTGGCGCTTGAACGCTGTACCCCGGTGTTCATGTATGCTCCGTTGTCGTAGCAAACATAAACCATATCGTGACCTCGCTCCATCGCTCCAGAGAGGCTTTGCAGGCCGATGTCATATGTGCCGCCATCGCCGCCGAAGGCCACAAATTTTATTTCGCGCTCCGGTATCTCGCCCCGTTTGCGCAGGGCGCGGTAGGCCGATTCTACCCCGCTGAGGGTGGCGCCGGCGTTGGCAAAGGCGTTGTGTATCCAGGATACGTTCCACGAGGTGGTCGGATAGATGCCGGTGCAAACTTCCAGGCAGCCGGTGGCGTTAGCCACCACCACCGGGTCTTCAGTCGCCATAATAACCTGGCGCACAATAATGCTGGCGGCGCAACCGGCGCACAGGCTATGCCCGCCGGCCAACGGTTCGGCTTGTTTTGAGGCAAAAGTTAGTTGTTCATTTGGCATGGTTACTTACCCCTTTTTGCTGCTACTGCAATTGGCGTTTCAAGCGGTCGCATCTCTTCCCACGTTGGGGCCGGCTCGCCGCGCAGGCCAACCATTTGGATAACCGGCACAGTGGCGTCGCCATCGGCCAGCGCGTCCAGTTCGGCAAAGATGTTTCGCACATCGGCGTTGCGTAACTCGCGCCCGCCCAGGCCATAGATACGGTTAACAATGGGGGGAGCGCTGTCGCGGTAGTCGTACAGGGCAGAACGAACCTCCTGAAACATCGGCGCGCCGACTGCGCCGGGAGCGTAGGAACGGTCCATAATGGCGACGGCTTTTAAGCCCAACAGTTGTCGCACAATCTGCTCATCGGGGAAGGGGCGCACGGTTCTAAGCCGCAGCGCTCCCACTTTTTTGCCCGCCTCGCGCATTTTATCGACCACGCCCTTTACCCGGCCCGCTTCCGAGCCAAGAATGATGATGGCGGTTTCGGCGTCATCCATACAGTACGGGTCGACCAGCCCGTAGGGGCGGCCAAAGCGTTTGCCATACTCTGCGCCTACTTCTTCAATAACCTCGCGGGCTTTTTCCATGCCGGCTTGCTGGCGCATCTTGTGCTCCATGTAGTAGCTGGGGGGGTCGCTGAGGCCGTGGCTGACCGGCTTATCCGGGTCGAGCAAAGAAAATTCAGCGTGATACGGCCCTACAAAGTCTGTAACCTCGTCGTCGCCTTGCATGGTGATGTTTTCGCTGGTGTGGGTCAGTAAAAAACCGTCCAGGCAAACCATCACCGGCAAACGCACCCGGCTGTCTTCGCCAATGCGAAAGGCCTGGATGATGTTATCGTAGGCTTCTTGCACGCTTTCGCTGTAAAATTGAATCCAGCCGGCGTCGCGCGACCCCATCGATTCGCCGTGGTCGGCAAAGCCGTTGATGGGGGCGCTTAGAGCGCGATTACCGATAGCCAGCACAATTGGCAGGTGCGAGCCGGAGGCAATGTATAGCACCTCCCACATAAAGGCCAGCCCGTTGGCGGCGGTGGCGCTGGCGACCCGAGCGCCGCCGGCAGCCGCGCCCACCGCCGCGCTCATGGCGCTGTGTTCGCTCTCTACGGCTACCATTTCGCACTGCATTTTGCCGTTGGCAATAAATTCGGCCACAGTTTCCATAATTTTAGTAGAGGGGGTAATGGGATAGCCGGGGTAAACGTGAGGGTCTACCTGGCGCAGGGCATTGGCCACGGCGTTGTTCCCACTCAGTATAACAACCTTACGATTTTGGATTTTGGATTTTGGATTTTGGATTAAATTATCTTTTGACTTCTGTGTTTTTGTCACTTGTAACTTCTCCAATAATTCTGGATTAGACGATTCTAAAATCTAAAATTGTTTCTTTTTGTAAAATGTTTTGATAGGTGAGACGATTATCCGATTTGTAAATTGTGATTTTGGATTGATTTTGTGTTCCAATCCAAAATCCAAAATCTAAAATCCAAAATCATCCAAATCGTCGTTCTTCAACCAATACAATGGCGTTGACCATCGGCGGGCACTCGTTGGCGCAAATGCCGCAGCCTTTGCAGTGGTCGTAGTTAATGCAGGTTACCTGGCCGTCTTCTAAAATAAAACAGGCATCGGGGCATGAAACCCAGCAGTGCAGGCATTGCACGCACAGATTCAGGTCAATTAAGGGACGCTGGCCTCCGCCGCGCCAAAAACCCATAGTTCTGCGGCTTGTGCTGCCGGCATCTTCCGACACGCCGCCAGGAGGTAACTCGTCCCAAATCGGCAAGCCATTGGCCGGGACGTCTGGGGCTAAACTACTCATAGGATACCTCCTGGTAGGCGCGTTGCACCGCTTTAATATTGCCTTCCACCACCTTTGGCGGGAATTTTTTGCTGAATATTTCCTCTACTTCAACCAGCAGCGTGTCGAGGGCAACCAACCCGGTTACGCGAGCGATTGCGCCCAGCATTGGCGTGTTGGGCTTTTGCATCCCAAAACAATCCACCGCAATTTGGGTGGCGTCCAGGCAAGCCAGCTTTTGCCCGTTCAGCGTTAAAATCCGGCGCACCTCTGCAACTGATTTGGTGGTGTTAGACAAGATAACGCCATCCGGGGCCACGTTAGCGTCAACCGGGACAGCCCCCAAAAGTGAGGAATCTACTACAATAACCACATTGGCTTCTTCAACTACGCCGTGAATTCGGATGGGTCGGGGGCTAATGCGGTTAAAGGCTCGTAGGGGCGCTCCCATACGTTCCGGCCCAAATTCAGGGAAAGCCTGAACGTGTTTGCCTTCGCGTAGCGCCGTTGCGGCTAATGTTTCAGCAGCGGTCACGGCGCCTTGCCCTGCGCGGGAATGCCACCTTACCTCCATCATTCGTTCTATTACTTTTTCCATTAAATATTACCTTTCTTCTGTCACAGTGATACAAAAATCGGGGCAAACGTCCTCGCACTGGCGACAAGCAGTGCAAAGGGCGGGGTTGTATACAACGGCTACTACCCCCTCTATGCGATGGATATCGGGAATAGCTTTTAGCACGGATTGCGGGCAGGCATAGGTGCAAAGCTCGCAGCCGGTGCAAAGGTTTTGGTCAATCACAACCGGCGTGCGGTTTTTTATTTCCTGGTACGACTCCAACATTCTTCCGTTGGCTACGGGTGTTGATGATGCTGTTATAACCATAGTTTTTCTTCCATTCAGATTGGGTAATAAGTAGCGACGCTGCATACAACGTCGCTACTTATCAACTTAACCCATTTTTACTTCCAATACTACGGCTGCGGCGGTATCGCCGGCGGCACAGCCGGTAAATAAGCCGTAACCGCCGCCCAACAGGACGAGTTCTTCTATCAATTCGATAATCAGGCGCATACCCGTTGGTCCCTGGGGATGACCCCAAATCAATGAACAACCGTAGTTGTTCATCCCTTCCAGGGCGATGCCAAACTCGCGGTTGAGGTAGCAGTCGTTAACGGCAAAGGGGTTGTGGGTTTTGATGGCCTTGATATCGGCCAGAGCAACCCCGGCCTTTTCCAATACCCGATGCACAGCCGGCCCGTTGGCCTTGGGCATATGTGCCTTCTCGGTGCGACCTTCGGCAAAGGCCAGCAGTTGAATCTCTATACCGGCGTCGCGGCTCAACTCGCGCGCTTTGTCGCGGGTGGTGATAATCATGCCGGCGTTTCCATCGGCGGGGAAGGTTTGTCCGCCAAAGGTGACAGTGCCGTCCCGCATCACCGGCTTAAGACGAGCCAGCCCTTCAGCGGTGGTGGGGAAGACGCCTTCGTCGTCGGTTACGGTGGCTAACACTTTGCGTTTGGTCGGGTTGATCTCAACCGGCGTGACCATGTAGCGTTTGTGAAATGCGGCGTCGTCGGCCAGGGCTTGCTCGTACTGGCTGTAGCGCATCAGGGCTACCTCGTGTTGTTCGGCGGTGGAGATGTTGAACTCTTTAGCTACGTTTTCGCCGGTTTGGAGCATGGCAGTACCGCCAAAGGGGTCGCGGTTAAAGTTGTCCCAGACCCAATCCTCAGAGTCGCCGCGCCCGCCGGGACCAAAGGGATTGGGGTAGATGAGATGCGGTCCGTTAGAGGTCCGGTCGGCGGTGATGCACAGGATGGTCGGGCCGGTATCGCTTTCGGTTTCTACCACGGAAGCCGCGCTGCCAACCACACGGGCGGACGTGGCGCAGGCCTGAGAAAAGACCGGCCCGGTGATACCCTCCGCGCCAATTAGCCCGGCCAGCCACGGCGCGCCGTAGAAGCAGTTTGGCGAGGGTACGGTCATCCCAAAGTACAGGTTGGTGAACACGTCGGGCGAAATTTTCCGTTCACTCAAAGCCTGATTGGCGATATCGGCGGCAAATTTGATGGGATGCAGGTTGGCAAAATTGCCTTGCCATTTAACAAATGGCGTGGACCAGTATCCCCCGTAGGGAATGTATGTATTTTCTAACGGCATAAATCAATCTCCTATCCATTCAACAATGGTTGCCTCTCCTTGTCCAACGCCGACGCATAGGGTAGCCAGACCATAGAAGGGGCGCGGCGCGTTTGCTGCCCTGCGGCGCATCTAGTGGACCAGGGTGCAAACAATGCGTGTTCCGGTGCAGCCCAGTGGGTGGCCCAGCGCAATTGCGCCGCCGTTAACGTTGACGATGTCGGTGTTTAAGCCGAGTTCATTTATCACGGACAGAGCCTGCACTGCAAAAGCCTCGTTTAGTTCAATCAGGCCCAGGTCGTCTACGGTTAAACCGGCTCGGTCAAGCGCTTTGCGGGTGGCCGGGATGGGGCCATAGCCCATTGTGCGCGGCTCGACGCAGGCCGCAGCCGATGACACCACGCGGGCCAGTGGCTTCACGCCCAACTTGGCGGCTTTGTCCGCGCTCATCAGCAATACAGCAGAGGCCCCGTCATTGATGCCGGAAGAGTTTCCGGCGGTCACAGAGCCACCCTTGCGGAAGGCCGGTCGCAGTTTGGCTAATTTCTCTTGCGTAGTACCCCGGCGCGGGTGTTCATCAGTGTCTACGACAATCGGGTCGCCTTTGCGCTGAGGGATGGTAACAGGCACAATCTCTCCGACAAAGCGACCCTCGTCGATGGCCTGGGCGGCTCGCCGCTGGCTTTCGTAAGCAAAAGCATCTTGTTCTTCGCGGCTGATGTTTGTCTCTTCATAAATATTCTCTGCGGTTAGACCCATGCCCTCGTTACCGTACTGCTCTTTAATTTTGGCATTGGGGAAGCGCCAGCCGATGGTGGTATCCCAGGCGGTCAAGTTGCCCCACGGGAAGGCTTTCTCTGCTTTAGGCACAACCCAGGGAGAGCGCGACATAGATTCCACGCCGCCGGCAATAAACGCGTCGCCTTCGCCGACTTTGATGGCGCGAGCAGCCGCGTTAAAGGCCGACAGGCTAGAGGCGCACAGCCGGTTGAAGGTAACGGCTGCAACCTCGGTTGGGAAGCCGGCCAGGAGCGTGACCATACGGGCTACGTTGCGGTTGTCCTCGCCGGCCTGGTTGGCGCAGCCAAAGTAAACTTCCTCTACTTCAGCCGGGTCCACACCGGCCCGTTTTACGACTTCGGAAATTACCAACGCGCCCATATCATCCGGGCGAACCGCGCTCAACGCGCCGCCGTGACGACCTATCGGGGTGCGCGCGGCTTCAACAATAACAGCATCTTTTATGCCATTTGATACACTCATAAGTATTGGCCTCCATCTACATTAATAATTTGTCCGGTCAGGTGACGTGATTTTTCGCTGCACAGGAATGTAACAATCCAGGCTACCTCTTGGGGCGTGCCCAGTCGCCCCAACACAATCTCGTTCAAGGCCATTTGGCGCACGTTTTCGGGAGCCTCTTTGACCATATCGGTTTCAATTAATCCCGGCGCTATGGCGTTGACATTTACACTGGATCGACCCAATTCGCGGGCCACGGTTTTGGTCAGGGTATTTACCCCTCCCTTGGCTGCCGTGTAGTTGGATTGTCCAAACTTGCCGCGTAACCCGTTGATTGAGGTAACGTTGACAATCTTGCCATATTTTTGCTCTTTGAAAACAGGCGCGGCCGCCCGAATATAGTTAAAGACGCCTTTGAGGTCAATTGAGATGACTTCGTCCCATTCCTCTTCGCTCATCTTCCAGATGACCCGGTCGCGGTTGATGCCGGCGTTATTGACCAGAATATGCAGCCCGCCGAATTCCTTGATTACCGTGTCTACCATGTTTTGGGCATCGTCAAATGAGGCCACGTTGGCCTGAACGGCCAGCCCCCTACCGCCCATTGCTTCAATTTGCTCCACGACCTCGCGGGCTTTATCGGCGCTGCGACGATAGTTAACTGCGACGGCTGCACCGTTGCGGGCCAGTTCCAGGCAAATGGCATTGCCAATGCCGCGACTGCCGCCCGTAACAATAGCAACTTTACCGGCCAACTCTTGCTCCGGCGCTGTTTGTGATGCTTCTGCTGACATTAAAATCCTCCAAATAATAGTGTTTTGTTTTTTAGTGATTATCTAAAAGTGATTTCTCTCTTGTTTTACTCGTTCCCAAACTCCGGTTCTGGAACGAGGTGCGGGTAGTTTATATCCCTACGCTAATCCCACCATCGACAAATAATACCTGTCCGGTGATGTAAGCGGCCTCGCCACAAGACAGGAACAGGTGAGCCGCCGCGATTTCCTCCGGTTTAGCCAATCGCCGGAAGGGGATTTGGGCCAATAGCCCCGCCATAAGTTTTTCGGGAATTCCGGCAGTCATACGAGTTTCCGTGGCTCCGGGTGAAACGCAATTTACGGCGATATTATAGCGCGCCCACTCCAGGGCCAGGGTTTTGGTCAGGCCGATGACCCCTGCCTTAGAGGCGGCATAGTTAGATTGACCAATATTGCCCAACGCGCCGATGGATGAAGTGTTGACAATGCGGCCGTACTTCTGTTTAATCATAGGGACTGCCGCAATCTGAGAACACAACCAGGTGCCTTTTAGATTGACTGCCAAGACCGCATCCCACTTGTCATCGGACATAAACTTAACTTCGTCATCCTTAATGCGCGTGGTTAGGCCATCGCGGTTGATGCCGGCGTTGTTGATGAGAATATCCAGCCGGCCAAACTGCTCAACCGCCGTATCAACCATCTTTTGAACGTCTGCTCTCTCAGTAACGTTGCCGGTCACAACGGCCACTTCTCCCCCGGCTTCGGTCACTTCTTGCCGGGTGTCTTCCAGTCCTTCTTGGTCCAGGTCGCTAACCACTACTTTTGCTCCCTCGCGGGCAAAGCGCAGGGCAGTCGCCCGGCCAATACCATTGCCTCCGCCTGTAATCAAGGCAACTTTTTCTGCTAGTAACATTGTTCCCCCCTTTAGATTTTGGATTATCCATTCTCGTTTTTAAATCGTAAATTGGCTAGCTCTTACGCCTCATTAAAAGCGTCCACTCACCATCTATGACCACTTCGTCGCGTTGGTTAAGTACGCGCGATGCAAAGACTACCACTCCACGGTCGGGTTTGGAGGTTTCTTTTTTGCTCAAAACCTCTTGTTCCAGATGGATGGTATCGCCAAATTTTACGGCGCCTTTATAACGAAGCGTCTGCTCTATTAGAGCCAGGGTTGTTCCTTCAAAGATGCCGGTCCAGTTAGCCATGCCGGTTGCCATAGCTACCACCAGCATACCGTGGGCAATGCGCTCGCCAAAGGGCGTCTTTTTGCCAAACTAGGCATTGGTGTGCAGGGGATTGAAATCTCCGGAGAGGCCGGCAAAAGCCACCACGTCGGCCTCGGTGACAGTGCGGGCCTGCGATATGTATTTTGCTCCTACTTCAAATTCATCAAAGGTTAATCCACGTGCTTTACTCATTGAATCCCTCCTAAGGATTTTAGATTTTGGATTTTAGAGTAACTACTCAGCCTGATGGTTGCAGATATGTATCTGCAACCCATAATCGGCGGATATATATCCGCAAATACCCGTTACGGTTGAATAACCGTAACGATCAACGACTGACCTGAGTAGTTACATTTTGGATTGATTTCAAATCTAAAATAGTGATCAGGGTGAGACTTTTCATTTAGATGATTCTTGTTGCCTTTCAGCAGAGTCTAAATCCCATTCTCCTTTGACTACTTCGTCTATAAACTGGTTAGCATAGATTCCCAACAGTTGTCGATACTCGTCAAAAAACTGCCGGGCCGTAAGCCCAATCCAATTTGGCGGCAACAATGTGGCGGGCAGGTTAGGGTCTTTGCGAGGAAAGGGTTGAAAGTCATAAGTCAACCAGAAACGGCGCACAAAACATTCGTCAGGCGACAAATCTGAATTCCCGTTTTCCTGGGTTTTACATTGTTCATACTCTGGCCAATAGTGGCAGATAAATTCTTGATACTGGGCCTCCAGTTCCGGCAAGTTCCAACACTGCTCAATTAAGTTTTGCTCTGTAGACGGCCCTACCCGCATCCCGGAGAACAGTTCTACATGCTTTTGCACACTCAACTCGTTAAAGAGATTTTCTAACTCTATCTTACGATTATGCGGCGAAACCCAGGTGGCCGGAGCCAATCGACCAAAGCCCAACCAGGCCAGTTGTTGGCGCAGCGCCCGTCGCAACCCCCGCTTTTTCTCCGGCAAAGAGTAGACCACCACGTGCCATAAACCATCCCAATCTATAAAAGGCGGCTCAAAAATACGCTGCCCGCCCCCTTCTAAAAGCGACCAACCTCTGGCCGTAAGAGAGTATCTGCTGCGACGTCCCTCTCTTTGAGCCTTTAGCCAGCCTTTGCGGCTCATACGAGAGAGCGCGGAACGGGCGGCCCGCTCAGTGACGCCCAGCAACTCCAAAAGATGGAGCAGGTCGCTTGTCCAGATTGTCCCGCCGCGCGGCAAAATATAATCGCCAAACAGGGTAAAGACCAAAAATTGGGTGCGCGCGGGGGGGCGTTTCATAGAATCCATTTTTTAAGCCGATTCCTTTTGCTTTTTATCTAATGCGGCCAAAATCCTTTCAGGGGTCATCGGCAGTTCGGTCATGCGGATGCCCACGGCATCGTAGATGGCGTTGGCAATGGCCGCGGCAGTTGGCGTACCGCCCATCTCGCAGACGCCTTTGGCTCCAAATGGCCCTTCCGGGTCGTCGGTTTCAATAAGAAAGGTTTCAATTTTGGGCATATCGGCGGCAGTGAACAGCCGGTAAAGCCGAAAATCCGGATTCAGAACTTGCCCATCTTTTACAATTAGCTCTTCGGTTAGAGCGTAGCCCAACCCCATCTGGGCGCCTCCCTCAATTTGTCCCTCTACGGCCATAGGGTTGATGGCCCGGCCCACGTCGTTGGCGCAAGCCAGACGCAGCACCCGGACTATGCCGGTTTCGGTATCGACCTCTACCTCTGCCATCTGGGACCCAAAGCCGTAGGTTGCGGAGATATTGCCTTTGTACGTGTCCTTGTCGACCAGTTTGGTGGGCGGGTCGTACCAACCCTCGCCTATAATTACCTGCCCGCCTTCCCTAAAGTGGCGACTGCGGGCAACTTTGCCCAGGCTAATCGATTTTGGATTTTGGATTTTGGATTTTGGATTATCTTCCGTTGCCTTGTCTGCTATGACTTCGATTTTTCCGTTGCGAGCTATCAGTTGGTCCGGCTCAACACCTAATATTTCGGCGGCGGTTTCAAAGAGTTGGGCGCGGGCTTCTTTGGCCGCAATGTGGGCCGCGTTGCCGGCGATGAAGGTCGTCCGGCTGGCATGCACGCCTACGTCCCAGGGTTTTACATCGGTGTCGCTATTTAAGACCGTGATATCGCTGACCTGGACGCCCAGAACATCGGCCACAATTTGGGCCAGGACCGTCTCCGATCCCTGTCCGATTTCGCTTGAGCCTGTTATCAGGGTGACGTGTCCAAAATCATCCATTTTTACGGTCGCTCCGCAGCCGTCGCTCCGGTAAATGCGAGCGCCCCCGCCAACGTTCAGGGTCGATGCGAAGCCGATGCCTCGCTTCACTTTGTCATTGTCCATTGTCAGTTGACGGCTGCCAAGACGTTCTGTGCTGGTTCCATTTGATTCTTGGCCTGGCGCTCCTATGCTCCCCCCCTTATTGGGTTTCATACCGAGCGTATGGCGAGGGGAAAGTGGAGGGATACCCCCCACACCCCCCGCGCCATCGGCGGATCCCTTGTCTGCCGCAGCCGCAACTGTCTCCAGGCACTCTTTTAACCCGCACGAGGTAATAATCAAGCCCTGGGGTGTTTCTGTGTTGGGCCGGTTGCTGTTGAGAATGCGGAATTGGGCCTGGTCCATCCGCAAGGCTTCGGCCAGCCGGTCCATAATGGTTTCGGTGAAGAATGTGGATTGCGGGTTGCCGTAACCCCGGACCGCGCCGGTAACGGGGTTGTTGGTGTAAACGCAGTCGGCTTTAAAATGGACGTGCGGTACCTCGTACAAAGAAGCGGCGGTCTCCATCATCACCAGCGGCGTCACCGAACCCCAGGAGACATAGGCCCCAATATCCAACACCATCGACACGTCGCGGAAGGTGAGCTTGCCGTTTTTGTCTGCTCCGGCGCGAATTGTGACCTGGGCCGGTTGGCGAGCCGGCCCGGCAGTAAACTCTTCATGTCGCGAGAAGGCGAGTCGAACCGGCTTGCCTGTTTTGCGCGACATCAGGGCGGCGATAGGTTCAAAGGGGTAAATATCCAGCCCTCGTCCAAACGCGCCGCCAATGGCCGTTTGGATGATGCGAATCTGGCTGCCCGGAATGCCCAGCGCCTCAGACAGGTCGCGCTGGAGCAGGAATGGAATCTGGGTGACGCTCCACATCGTCAGATGCCCGCGATGGTCAAACTGGGCCACTACCACGCTGGTTTCCATAGCGGCGGCGTTAACGTAGGGCAGCCGGTAACTGGCCTCGACCACTACCTCGGACTCGGCTTCGCCCGTTTCAAGGTCGCCGTGGTTGTAATCAAAGGAGTTGAACAGGTTCGATTTTCGCTCCGGGTGAATCAATGGCGCGCCGGGGGTCAGGGCGTCGGTTACGGTGAAAACGGGGGGTAACGGCTCGTACTCAACCTCAATCAGGGCCAGCGCTTCTTCGGCAATATCCGGGTCAGTAGCGACCACCCCGGCTATTTCGTCGCGCAGGCTGCGCACGTTATCACGCTTGAAAGGGGTGTTGTCTTTGCCGTAGCCAAACTTGGTGGGCGGATTGTCGGCAGCGGTCAGTACACCCTTTACTCCGGGCAGTTGCCCGGCCCGAGAAGTATCAATGTTAAGCACCCGGGCGTGGGGGTAGCGCGAATATAAAATGCGGCCATGAAGCATACCGGGTAGCGTTACATCGTGGCCGTAGGTCATCCGGCCCGTTACTTTATCCGGGGCGTCTAACTTGGGGATACGCTGGCCGATTATCGATTTTGGATTTTGGATTTTGGATTTTGGATTATTCACTGTTTATCACTAATTGCTAATTGCTAATTGCTAATTGCTAATTGCTAATTGCTAATTGCTAATTGCTAATTGCTAATTGCTAATTGCTAATTGCTAATTGCTAATTGCTAATTGCTAATTGCTAATTGCTAATTGCTAATTGC
>JAJRVO010000734.1 GCA_024277275.1 Chloroflexota bacterium | reverse complement strand
CCGGGGAGGGGAAAGCCGTTGAGGTCAAGAGGCAGCACAACCTTGATGTCCAATGTGCCGTTAGCCACCATCCAGGCCAACGCTTCCAGCCGCTGCTGCAAAGCGCCGTCCAGCGTCAAATCGGCGCCGGGAAGCTGCGCCAGCATCGCTTGCGAGATGGTTTGGCGCAGATCATATCCCTCCTTGATGGCCTCCACATCCTGCTCGCTCAATTCGGCGCCGACCAACAGCCGCATTGTGCCGCTGTTGTGAATCAGCCGCACAATACCGGCCGCCGCTGCCGCCAATGCCGAAGAACGAAAATAACCCGCGCTGCGGTCATAGTGAACGCTGGCCGCTAGCGTAGGCAGGTAAAAGGTTTCTAATGGGTTGTCATTAGGTCGATAAAATACGCGGTATGTGATCTCGGTTAGTTGTGGTTGTCCGGTCATTATTTCCGTACCGTTAACGAGGGCTGCTTCTCCAAAAATTCAATGAGTTTCTCTGGCTCTATACCATTCTCACGATACTTCTCGACGGCACCAGCACGCCACGCCAGATCGCCGGAACCGGGGAAAATAGCGCGAAGCTCACGCACAACCGACAGAGCATTTCTAGCCCATGTCAGAAAATCATCGAGCCGCCAAACAAATACATCTCCTAAATGAGGCAAAGCATCAGGATCTGCAAATCGAACAGGCGTTATCAAAACGGGCACAATCTTTGCCGATTCAGCCAAAGGTAAATTCTCTCGTACCCAGTTGGGATGTGTGGCGATTTGGCGTGCTTTATCTAAATGCAAGTTAGAGTCAGGACTTGCATCTGAATGATCTTCAAAAATAAAGCACAGGCTTTCGTCAACGATCCACCACGGATCGGGCGCGCCGGAAGTTTCGACATTCCCGGCCTCAAATCCTAGCAACTTCCCGAGTTTAACATGAGCTTCCTCAAATTGAGCGCTGTTGCCCGATTCAAGATTATCTAATATGAGTTTTTCTACCCGTGCAAACTTCCGGTTATGCCGTGTACCTAACCTTTCCAGGACACTTTCTAATCTTTCAACCAGCGGGAGCGCTAAAGCACTGGCACTTAAATCCAGATCATCAGAAGGGATATTCAGAGATCGTGACAGATTGACAAGCCAGCGAATGGCAGGCGCTGCTTTTTGTGCATTACTAAAATAAGTTTTGGCGGCAGACTCGTCAGTAGACATCCCGTTGCGGTGACTTAGCCAAGCAGAGCTACCAGCTAAATAACTCCACAAAGCTCTATATCCGCGCAACTCAGAATCATTCAAACAAGCCAAAACACTCCGGCAACATTCCAGCGCCCGCACATAATCGCCTTCCCACATCGCGTATTGGTAATCAACCTCATGCGAAACCGCATCCCTCAAATCAGCCGTTCCTGGAAGGCTGCTCCGGGTCATATTTTCGCGCTGAGAAGCAATATAGTTGTCTGCGTCAATCCAATCGGAATCTTGCATTAAGAAAGTGTTCAAAAATTCCAAAAAATCGGCAGGTGTCGCATCTTTAGCCTGTTCAATGCCAAACTCCAATTCAGCCTGTAATTCTGGATGCAAGAACCGTCTGCGCTCACGTCTCAGTAAATATTTGTGCAGTTCTTCATCCCAAACAACAACGGCAGCATAGTCAGTTGCCGACCGGGTACACCGGCCAAATGCCTGTACAGTACGAGTCATAATTCGGTCATTCAGGAGTGCAACCGCCCCCATTTTGTTGATGATAAATCGTTCTTGAAGGTTCGTTGCCCGAGGCAAGCCGCCGACAATCAGGAGTCTGCATTCGTCATCAATGAAATCAATGCCATCGTAACGGTTTGCGATAATTGCTACGGCTTTGTCAGCCTGTACAAAAGGCTCTTTGGATGTTTCGATCTGCTGCACATTGAAGATTTGAAAATCGTCAAGACTACCCTTCACTAATTCACGTACTTCTTCAGCCCTTCTGTTATCCGGAACAATGACTAGCCCCCGCTCCGCCCGCTGAATCATATCTAAAACAAGGGAAGAACTCTGATCTTCATCAAGCGAATGCCCTGGAAAGAAAAACAAGCGCCGTCCGATCCCCTGCTTATCCCATCCCATTGGCACCTGTAAGCGAACGATCTGTTTTCGACCCGTTAAGCGTTCCAGCTCGCCACCCTCTCCCAATGTCGCCGACATATAAACTCGCTGACCGGCATTTGCAAATGGAGTGTGGGTATTCGTTGGAGGCAATAAGGGGCGTATCAAGATAGCGTAAGTGCCAATATAGAAATGACACGCATACAGGTGATCACGCAACACGCTCCAGGAAAAGCGAAGATTGGTGTCGGATACATGCTCGTCAATGATGCTGACTATCTCTGGAATCAGCGGCTCAATGTTGGGAGTAGCAATTTTCTCAACCCAGGTACTATCCCAGGAATCAGAAGAATCTCCCGTTAGCCTTTGGTAATCGGTTGGGGCCAGTACGTTCTTTAAGGCAGAAACTAAAGCCGCATACAAAGCTCTGTGCTGATCGCTATATCTTTCGATCTTGAGCGACCAGTAACTGGCGATATAGTTCTCCGCAGAGTGAATATCATCTAAGATGATAAATCCGGGACTGTCAAAAAATGGGTTGACATTAAATAACGCACTGTAGGATGTTACAGCTACAGTCTCACCGTTGAGATATTGGCTTTTCGCAGTTGGCGAGTAATTGTTTTTGCTGCCAGTGAAGGCTGTAACCTGTATACCATATTTATTGATAGCCTGGTCGGCAACCTGATGGACAAGTTGGTTTGTAGGACACAAATAAACGCCCCGTTCTTCAAATCGCCGTCGCCTCCATTCGCCAAGCAAAAGCCCGACAAGGGTTTTCCCGCTACCTGTAGGCAGTTCAAATGCCACGTCAGGTTCGGACACCGCATTTTGGGTATATTCTCGGAGGATGTCTGCTTGATGGGCAAGCAACCCTGCCACTTTGCGTGTGCGGAGATCGCGAAATAGAGCCTCCGGGCTTTCAGTTGAGATTGCAGGTGTTTTAGGAATCTTAAAAGGCATTGTTACTTCCTCTCAAACAGCCCCAACTGTTCTGCCTGGGGCATTTCCGGTTCGTCTTCGGCCGGGACGGTGAGTTCGTCAGCGTAGAAGGCGAGGCGCATCCGATCCAGGACGTCGGCTTCGGGGCGGGCGAATTCCCCTTTGATTTTGGTGCGGGGGATGACGTTGATGAGGGTTTGCAGCCCGGCCTTGAAAGTGGTGTCCCGCTTG
>JAJRVO010000733.1 GCA_024277275.1 Chloroflexota bacterium | reverse complement strand
CTATATTTTTTAGTTGACGCTGCGCCCCAGGGCGTAAAATTGGATGATACATAAGGCAATTATCAATTATCAATTATCAATTATCAATTATCAATTATCAATTATCAAACTTTTTTCACCATTGCTCATTGCTCATTGTTCATTGTTCATTGTTCATTGCTCATTGCTCATTGCTCATTGCTCATTGATAATTGTTCGTTGACTTCTACCAAGCCATAATCAGGGTTAAGTCGTTTACATTGGTATTGGTAGGGCCGGTGATAATAAGATCGTTAAGAGCTGTAAAGAAATTATAGGCGTCGTTGCGGTTTAAAAACTTGACGGCATCCAGCCCCAAAGCCTCCGCTCGCCTGATGGTAGTTCCATCGGCAAAAGCGCCGGCGGCATCGGTAGGGCCATCGGTGCCATCGGTGCCCAGGCAGACAATCAGAATATTAGACCAGCCTTTAAGGGCTATGGCTGCCGACAAGGCCATTTCCTGGTTGCGACCGCCTTTACCGTCTCCTCTCAGGGTGACGGTTGTTTCGCCGCCCGCAACCAAACAGGCTGGACGTCTAATCTGTCCCTCGCCACAAGCCAACTCTTTGGCCAACCCGGCCATCACCCGACCCACTTCACGCGCCTCACCCTCAATGAAGGTGGTGAGCAGATAAGCCTCAAAACCGGCGGCTTGCGCCGACTTAACGGCGGCTTGTGCGGCAAGACGGTTGCTACCGATAACGGGATTTGTTACTCGCTCAAAAACAGGGTTGCCGGGCTTGGGTGTGTCGGGCAGATTGCCGGCAACGCCGGCTTGCAGCCGTTGGGTGGCGCGCTTGGGCAGCGTATCCTGAAGCCCGTATTGTTCAACAATGGACCGGGCATCGGCAAAAGTAGTCGGGTCGGGAACGGTGGGGCCGGAACCGATCACGTCTAACGGGTCGCCCACAACATCGGAGAGGATGAGGGTATGAACATTAGCCGGGGCAGCCATTTGGGCCAATTGCCCCCCCTTAATTGCCGAAAGATGCTTACGGATTGTGTTGACCTGATTAATTGTACTGCCGGCGGCCAGCAAAGTTTCATTTGTGGCCTGTAAATCGGCCAAATTGAGGCTGCCTGCCGGAAGTGGGCCTTCTGCCGGCAGGGTGAGCAACGCCGAGCATCCCCCAGAAATCAGGCAGAGTACTGTATCGTTCTGGTTGGTTTGACTGAGCAAGTGGGCAATTTCTTGGGCGGCTATAAAACCGGCTTGGTCGGGTACAGGATGGGCTGCCTCAGTGATTTTAATCTTGCTTGAAGATGGCGTTGAGTGGCCGGTATGACCATATTTTACAATAACCTGACCGGCGGCAATTTTATTTCCAAAAATTTCAGAAACGGCTGCTGCCATTGGAGCGCCTGCTTTACCGCCCCCTACCACAATAATGCGGCCCGGTGTGGTCGCTATTTGGGTTGTTATCTGGGGATGGGTGTCGAAATAATTTTTGACGGCAAGGGCCGGGTCAACCGCTTTTAGGGCGGCATGTATAACTCGCCAGGCAATCTGGCGCGAGTCGGCGGCGTTAATATTCATTGGGCAAAAGCATCAATGGCTGTAGCGGTGGCTTCTTCAGAGGTTGCTTCACCACGAATGACCTGTTCAACGGCTTGCTGAATTATCAGGCCTATCCGGTCATAATCAGAAAACCGGGGTTCAAGTCGAGCCGTGTTTAACTGGTCGGTAAGAAATACCCAGTATGGGTCATCGCCGGCAAGCCGCTGATAGGCTGTATCTCGGGTTGGGATAGATTTGTTAATTTTATTCCAGTTGGCATTGTTAGGTGTTGATAAAAAGGACTCTATTAGGCGCAAAGCGGCGTCTTGACGATTAACATCATCGGTAATAAGGACTAAAACCCAACCATGCATCACACTAACCGGAATATCTGTTTCACTTCGGACAGGTAAGGGGGTAAAGACGGTATTATTGAACAATTCACGGTCTATAAGGTATTGACGGACGCTGGTTTGAGCAATGCCGGCTGTAGCATCAACATAAAAAGGCCAAAGTTCTTCGGGGGTAGCCGCTTCCAGAATAGAGGCGTCAATTATCCCATTCTCCAACGCTTTTTGGTAGAAATCTAAAACATCTTTCAAAACGGCATCATCAATTTTAGGTAATCCTTCATCGTCAAGAAACTCTCCGCCCGCCGAGAAGTATTGAGAAAGGGTGACATCGTTAACTCGACCATTTACGCCCTTGGCCGGAAAAACATAGGTTGTATTCTTGCTCAAAATGTCTGTCCATAACATGGGGGTGGCTGTAAATATGCGGGTGTTGTACACGGTGTGTTCCATCTCAATCCCTAACGGAACGCCAAATAGTTTTTCGTCAACAGTACCTATCCTGCGGGCAGCCGGCAACAAATCTTGCACAATTGAGCGATCTAACCGGCCATCAAGGGGTTGGAGCAGGTTATCGGCATGAGCCTGTTCCAGGTCTACCGCATCCATCACTACCACATCAGGTAAAACAGATGGGGCTACCTCTCTGGCGGTTCTTAAAAAATCTAATACTCCGCCCTTGCCGCCTGCTTTTTTAACCAGTAAATCAACTGCTATATCAGCATTGGCCCGGTCAAATAAACGTAAGCTGGTCTGAAAAAAGTCGCCAAGTTCATCCTCTTGTAAAGGCGAAACTTGTTCTACCGTCCAAAAAGTCAAGGTGATAGGATCGCCTTCGGCTATGGTTGTGGGGGTGGGCGTTGGGTCAACCCTGGTTATAGGTGTTCGGCTGGGGCGAGGTGTGGTTGTTGCCTTAACCGTTGGTTGTAAAACAGTTTCAGCGGCAGGTGTGGACGGCTGGCACCCAGACGTAACGATGAGCAAGATACCGGCTGCCAAAACAAAACCTATGTATAACCATTTGTTATAATGATGACGAAGTAAAGCCATATTATTGTGATCAAATCTCCCGTGGTTGGTTGCCGATAATCAGTGGTCAGTGGTTAGTGGTTAGTGGTTAGTGGTTAGTGGTTAGTGGTCGCTATTTACCGTTTACTGATTACCGGTCACTGGCTATTATACCATAGAGCGTCAAATTTATAGAGCTTGCTCATTCCAAAGGATTCTGTTAGAATGAGGGCCGCTTATTAGAAATGAAATACTCTTTAAATTCTTAACGCTTATGAAATGAGCAGCAATTCCCGGTTTGACAATTAGGGTATGAAAATTGTTGCAATTGTGGGCATTTCAGAGCAGAATTTCCAGAATGATAGAATTTTGATTCGTTAATTCTGCCAATTCTGCTCTTACGCCGGCAAAAATCAGCCCGGCT
>JAJRVO010000732.1 GCA_024277275.1 Chloroflexota bacterium | reverse complement strand
GGGCTTTGCGGGTTAACCGTTCTCGTGGATTCATTGGAGCAATGGGTTTTTTACTCCGCTTTGCCATTATCCAACCCCGCTTTTGCGCCGGTGAGAAACAGGATGAACGTTGTTTCTAATTCGTCCTTTTTTATATTCCTTAACCCGGCCAGCCAGACTATTCTATTCAGCGTCAATAAATCTACTTTTGCCAAAATTTCAGCCATTGCTTCTATCATTTCAGCTTTGGTCATTTCTGTGCCGGTATCAGCCGGTAACGTGCTTTGATATTCCGCTTCTGCCTCTGAATGGTCAAAATCAAGATAATTCTCAGCAAACGTCATTGGGTGCGCCATTTGTTAGCTCCTTTCTGTGTTAGGGTTACGACACGGATATATAATAACAAAAAGTATACAATTTGCCAATAGCTATTCATTTGACAAATTGTATGCTTGTATGATAGAATGAACCCGTCGCTCAAATTGGCGACGGGTTCATTGGAATCAATCCCAAAAAAGGGATTCCATTCTCTCCGGGCAGAGTACAAAAAGCCCACAGAGGCCCGGCTCTGTGGGGTCACAACTTCGATGCTTTACAGTACTTACGCAGTTGCCGTTCAGTATACGGTTTTGTGCCTCATTTAGAGCAAAATCAGCAGAATATTAGAATAAAATTCTCGCATTCAGCCAATTCTGCTCTAAACTGCGTAAGTACTGGCTTTAATTTTATTAAAGGATGCGGCATAGCCGCCAAATGAGGCGTCCCGGTGTAATTAGATAGCCTAATAAGTCCTTTTGCCAAAACCGGGATAGGTAAAAGGACACTTTTCTGTTAGCGGCGGCTGGCAGAAAGGAATCGAATAACGGGCGTTACTGACTCCAGCGCGGCCCTATTCAGCGCAGAGTCCAACAGGCGGCCGCCGCTGCCGCTTGCACATCCAAAATGGATGAGGCAAGCCCAGGTGATTAAAAAACGTGGCTTACGGGTTAAGCCCAGTACCGTAAGCAGGGGGATAAAGTGAGTATTGGTTTACCAATCACGCGGTAAAGCACGGCCTGGGCGCGTTTAACTTTATCCTCCTCCCTGGTTCTTTTTTAATTTGCGCTTTTTCCAGTGAGGGGTAATTTTAACTTTTTTGTTGCGGCCTTTGCCGGTAACAGGTTTACCGATTGGCATCAGGTCGTAGGGAGCGTTTTTACCAATCAAGCGTACAGGCCAGATTTCGCCAAAGTTAGGGCGGCGCGGCGGCCAATTGGATGAGGGATACCCAATTTGTTCAGGGTCATCGTTGATTAAACCAAATAGTCGCCCCTCGCTATCCCGTTGATTAAATCTGGCAAAGTTTTTTGGTTTTTTGTTCATTTCTAACTGAAAACTTTTTTACCCGGCCTCATCTTCTTGGCCCGGCCTAACGCGGCAAGATAAGCTACATCTGCCTCATCAATTAGTTTTTTATTTTTTTCATAATCTTTTACGTCTAGTTGGCCTTGTCGCACCCACCTAGAAACGGTTACTTGGCTTAATTTGTACTCACGAGCCGCTTCGCCAATCCCAAGCAAGTTGCCGCGCAGGTGGTCAAATTTTTCAGGCGTGATGTCTCGCTCGGCAATGTAGGCGGCCAGGCTGTCATCATAAATGATGCGTCTTTTATCGCCGTTGTCTACCAGTAACACGGTGTCCAGTCGGTCGGAGTTGATAAGTTCGTCAAGTTCGGATGGGGTGATTTTGTAGCGTTGTAGGGCTTCGGACCGGGTGATGTAGGTTTTCATTATTCTATCCTTTCTTTGAGGGTTTTTATGCCAACAGCCGCTTCGTTTAATTGGTCGTTTCCCTGGGAGCAAATGGTAGTTTGATTAATTATCTAATTGGCATTATCGCCAACAGCACAACCCTGATCAAGAGCTTTGTTGCGGCGTGAGGGTATTCAGGTTGTTTCGGTCATCGAGCAGATAGATGATTCTCCCCTGTCATTCATATTTGAGGGTATCATTGACCTGTTTGCCGCTTATTACTCTATTAATCTGTCCAACAAAATCCGGGCAGGTTTGCGTAAGGTGGTTGAAAATGGCGGCTGGCCGTACAAGCCGCCTACTGGTTACGAAAAGGCAAACGGTGACGTGATTGTAGCTGCGGTAGGCCCTTCGATACTGACCGCATTTCAAGAGTTCTCAACCGGCCAATACACGCTTGAACAATGGGCCGAACAAGCCTATACAATGGGCATCCGCAGCCCGGACGGGAACAGGCTAGGATTGGCTGATTGGGGGCGTATCTTTCGCAACAAGTTTTATATCGGTGACGTGGAATATTCAGATATCAGCACACAAGGCAACCATCAGCCATTAATCTCAACCGAACTTTTTGAGCAAGTTCAAGAAATTCTGGATGCTCACAGTCCCAACACCAAAGTAAAAACGTATCGTTCTTACCTATTGCGTGGCCTGCTGTGGTCTTTGGATGCTGATAGTTGGATGACCGGGGCAGTTGGCAAAGGGTATTTGTACTATCGCAGCCGTCGCAAAATGGGCAATGGTAAACGCCATTACGTTTCGGCTGAGACACTGGAGAATGACGTAAGCAGAGCGTTACAAACAGTTATGATACCCAAAAAGTGTGTCGATCAATTGGATTTGGATCAAACGCTCGGTCTGGCCCTACGTGTAAGTCCCAATGTGGGCATCCTGTATGAAAATTTAGAGAAAAAAGAGCAACGTCAGAAGTTGCTCTCTTTAGCGGTCAAAAAATATGGATTCAAGGTTAGCGGGCATCAAATAGTGGATATTGATGCCCGCGCCCCTTTTATTGTCCAGTTCGACCAAAAATTAGTGGAGATGGCGAGAGTCGAACTCGCGTCCAGAAAAGCTGGTAACAAACGTCTACGAGTGTAGGCAGCTTCAGTATCTTGTTTGGGTTTTGTTAGCTGCCAAAGTCTGCCCAAACCAGTCGATGAGTCTTAGCCGTCGTTTATCGACATCGCTCCGGCGCACTCCGATTTATCTGTCGCTCGCACGCCGCTCTCGGAGAAAAGAAGCTGTACGACCGTGGCCCGTGTAGGGGCCAAAGTTGCTCGTTACTTAACTATGCCGCGAGGGGCAAAGCGTTGTAGGAGCGACCGAATGCAGGTACTTTTTCGGCAATTAATTTTTTGTCCAGTTTAACGAGTTAGAACCGCTCGACTCGCAGTTTGCAACCGTCCACATCCCTGTCGAAGCCGTTTCATCCCCAAGTGGTTAAATTATAGCACACATCTGTTAGAGATACAATAGAAATATGATTTTTTATTTTTCGTATATACCTTGACATCCTTTTCTAAGCGCGTTATAATAATTATGTCAATAAGTATAAATGAACAATTTTTGGAGGTGAAACTATGGCAGACACACAACCCCCTCTTTTTCCGCAGCGAGGCGTTAAGGGG
>JAJRVO010000731.1 GCA_024277275.1 Chloroflexota bacterium | reverse complement strand
TGAGGCGGGTCGAACAACAACAATATGGACATCTTCAAGCAAAAGAGGAAAATCTCCGACTCGTTCTCCGGTGGTGGGACGGTCAATCCAGGCTTTAAGGTAGTAGTCGCCGGGAGGAGTGCCGGGCAAGATGGTCAAAGCAAAATCGTCTCGGGCAACCATGCCTTCCTTCCACTGTTCAAAAGGAAAGCGGGATTGAACGCCAAGCGCTTTGCCCTGGCCCCAGACCCGGCCATCATAATCAACCAGATTCAGGCCAATCGGTTCATCCGGCGCTTTACCTTGCCATTCCCAGTAAAGCTGGATAATGGCTGTGCTATCGGCAGGGAGTTTAGAGATGGGCTGCTCTTGCTCATCTAGCAGGTTGAACCCCAGCAACTCGGCCTGACCGACCAGCCGGGCTTCATTGGCCAATACATGCTGCATTTTAACCGAGGGATAAATCCAGACGTAATCTAAACCATTAAGCGTAACGGTATAAGCCGGCGGCACAGCCCTGAAAAATTGTAAGGCTCCACTTGAAGGTAACTGGCGCTGCACCTGGTTAACATACAGCGCCACGTAATCAGCAGCCAAACCGGGTTTCGAGGTGCGAGAGATTTTCTCTTCTTCAATTTTGTAAATGGCGTGACCGTCAAAGAATGGTTCAAAGGTGGTGCTGTACCAGGCCACTACATCAGTGTTTTTGGCTTGGGGTTGGGTATTGAGCCACCGAGCGGCTTGATCCAGCCCTTCGCCCCAGCCTACAATCATAGTGCGGGCGGCAGCCGAACCGCCTCCCAGGAGAGGGGTGTAATAGGTGAAGTAGTAGGGATAGTGGGGCAATACCAAAACAGCTTGCGTCAATACAGCGGTCAATAAAAATCCATAAAACAGTTTTGGATTGGGGAGTTTGAATTTTGAGAGTTGGCTATAACCTAATGCCGCCAGGACAGTTAGGGCCGGAAAGGAAGGCAAAATGTACCGGTCTTGCTTTTTGCCGCCTATGGTCACCAATAAACCGTAAAGCAAGGCAAAGGCCAGCAAAATAAACGTGATTTGTCGCCAGGAATTTTGACGTTTTCTGTCTTTCCCAAAGAGTCCAATCAGGGCAAATAGCCAGCCTAGCCACAGAACAGGCGTAGTCTTAAAAAGAGTAACCAGGGCATAGTAGGTCGGGCCGGGATCGGGAACGGGTTGACCCAGAAAAAAACTTCCTTTTTGATGAGGGCTGCCAGATGCGCGCAGGGCGTCGTTGGCAATAGCCAGAACTCGGCCAACAGGATCGACCCACATTGCGGGCCAGAGCAACATAAACACCGCTCCTGCCGCAACCGACCAGATAGCCACATCAGTTGCCCAGGTTTTTAGCGTTTGGGGCCAGGATTGTTGTTGTCGAAGATGCAGGATCAGCATAGCCAGCGCTATAAATGCGCCCAAAAACAAGGAGGGGTATTTGGTTAAAAAGGCCAGTCCGCCCATTATGCCGGAGATGATGATATAACGGCGGTTGAAATGGGGGGCAGGCGAGCGGGGGCGCTGGGGCGCTAGGGTGCGGGAGGGATTGGAGGTTGGGGAAGAAAATCGAAAATCGAAAATCGAAAATCCAAAATCGGTAGGGGAGATGGCGCGTAGAAAAGCGAGTAGCGAAAGCCACATAAAGATGGCAACCAGGCCGTCGTGACCCAGGATACGGGTGAGGGCTAATAGAAACGGATCCAGGGCCAGCAGCAAAGCGGCCACAAGAGCGCCTATTTGACCCAAAAAGGCGCGTCCCCAAAGATAGGTGAGAACGGCAGCCAGAGCGGCAACTAAAACAATGGGGAATCGGATAAGAGGCAGAATGGCAGGGTCCAGGGGGTCGAAAGGAATATTTGCCAAAAAGGCGGTTAAGTTGCCGCCGGGAAAGCCCTGGCGAGCGTATTCAAACAGCAAGCCCAAACTGCCGGCCCACATTGTAGTAACGCCGGGCGCGGGGCTATCAAAGGTAGCGGCCCAATCGGCGCGGGTCAGGGCGTCTAAAAATTGAATAGAGCGCCCAAACCACGATTTTGGCTCGTCGGCGGTTAGGAAGACGTCAAGACCGGATAGCCTGGGGGCCAGGGCAACAATTGCTACCAAAACGGCTAACAGGTTGTCTTGAGCCTGTTGGGATAAGTTTTGCCACCAGGTTGATAATTTTTTAATCACGTTGATCCATCATTATTCTAGCTTTATAGGCGGGTCTTTTTCTGAAATGGAAAATTCAGCAATAACTGGGCCGTCCTTAAATTGGAAAGCAACCCACAACCGATATTGACCTGCCGGTATATCGGCGGGCAAGGTTAAGTTGCCGCGCCATTCAACAATATCTCCTTCAACCCACTTGTCTTTAATCTCTGTTTGCTGCCACTCTCCCCATTTCAAATCCTGGCCGGTTGAGAATGGAACCAAAGCTACGCCAAACAACGTGTCCGGCGGTAAGGGACCAAGCGTCCGAAAGAATAGCGTAATATCTAAATTATTCCTTGATGACATATTGGGAGAATCGTCTTGTCGCTCCGTTCCGTTGGCATTGGTGATTTTGTAGGCCAGCAATTGAGCCATGCCCTCTACTTTTGGCGCGCCGCCGGCGCTTTGGGCTGCCGGGGCTTTATAAACTTCAACCCAATGTACATGGGTTTTATCATCGACAGGGAGATTGGCCGGTTGTCCTGTAGAGGTGAAATCTACCACAAAAACCGGCTCGCCGGATCGAAAATAATTGACCAAACCGGGGTAGGGTTTTTGACGCTGGATTTGGTTAACGTAAAAAACAACGTAATCGGCGGCCAGTTGACTCCGGCCGTCGTCGGAAAAGCTGGCTTGTTGGCCTACAAAATAGGGATGAAAAATATCGCTGTACCAGGCCGACGCTCGTAAATTTTGGGCGTTGGGTTGGGCGTTTAACCAGGTTGCGGCTTGCTCCATGCCTTCTCCCCAGCCAACGGGCATTGTTTTAGCGGCTTTGGTTATGCCGCCCAATAAGGGGTTATAGCCGGTTAGCAAGTAGGGATAGTGAGACAGCGTAAAAATCCCTTGTGCGGCCACCACAAAAATGGCAGCGAACATGCCGCCTTGTTTTATTCGGGGCCAAACCTTTGTTAGCTCTTGCCAAATACCCCACAGGCCAACAGCGGCCAGCAAGTCCAATGCCGGAAAAACGCCCATCACGTAGCGGTCCAGTTTTTTGGGGCTAAAATTGGCGGTGAGGATGACAAATAGCGCGAAGGCCGCCAGGGTCCAACCCACCCGGCGAACAGTCGCCGCTTGCGATTTCCAGCCGAAGATTAGCCAGAGCGCGGCTAGAACTATCCCAACGCTGGTAACCGGCGTCAGCCGAAAGGCAATGGCAACCGGATAGAATATCCAGCCGGGGTCGTCGCTGATTTGTCCCATAAAAAAGGCGCTGTGTCCGCTGCCAACCTCGCCAACTTCAAAGGCGTCGTGGTAGATTAGCTGCAAGGTGTTTAACGGCGCTACCCACATAGCGGGCCAAATTGCCACATAAATGATGACAGCCGTCAATCCCCACAAAACCAGGGCTTGCGCCCAAAAACGGAACGAACGTTTTTGACCATAACCGATCAGGGCCAGCAGTCCGATCCACGGGATAATAATAGGGGATGGTAACTTGGTCAGCAGCGCCAACCCCGCCCAAGCGCCAGACAGAGCGGCCATCCGTAACCCGCTCCCTTGCCAGAGCCACAGAAAGGCCAGCGTCGATAAAAGCATAAATAGCGCCGTTGTCGCATCGCCATTGATAATGCGCGAGTGGGCCAGGACAAACTGATTAATCGCCAGCAAGATAGCTCCAATTAGAGCGGGCGCATTGCCCAGTAATCGGCGAGTTAACCAGTAAAGAGCGGGAATAGTGAGGGATGTAATGAATACGCCGGAAAGCCGCATAGCGCCGCTAAGACCGGCCAGGTCTGACAGTTGAGCCGTTACAAAGGACGGTAAATCGGTTCCATTGCTCATTGTGAGCCAGCGTCCCCACATGATGATAGCTTCGCCCCAGACAAGGGTGATACCGGGGTGGAAGTGCCAATAGGTTTTTGCCAGGGTTCCGTTGTATATGGCTGTCAGGAATTGACCGCCTCCCTCCAGCCACTTAACTTCGTCAACGGTCAAAAAGGTTCCCAGGTAGGGAAGGCGCACAGCTAGAGCCAATATAAAGAGCAATCCGGCCAATAAATATGGCGATTCGGTTAATCGGCGTAAGTTATTCCGTAAAAAAGTCATCTTATGGCTGCAATGTTATTTGACCCAAATGCAGTTGGGTTTGGCCTTGATTATCGATAGAAAGGCAGCGTTCGGTTTCTGGCGTACACAACGCAAGATACATATCATAACTTCCGGCCGGTAGGTCTGTCGGAAAATCCAACCAAAAAGTATCCCTTGCTTGCTCGTCAATGCGCCATGCGGTGGGATTAAATTGCCCTTCAAAGAGAGTGCGTTTTACTTGGTATACCTGTTTGTTGCTGACGACGTCTTGCAAGGTGATTTGCTCAACATAATCAACCTCAAGGGGCGACTCCAATTGCCAATATAGCGAAATAATCCTCTTTTCTTCTTTAGACCACGCTTGGTCGCTTAACTGGACGCCGTATACCTGAACCACGCCTCCAAAACTGCCACTTTGCACGGGCGTATAATTGTTGCCGGTTTCTTTTTCCGGGCGACCTTTGAGCGCAAAGTAAACAAATGTTTCGTTTTGAGCGTGCAATCCCAGGTAATTCTCGGCTAACCACTCCGGCAAACCGGGGACCGATTCGCCAAAACGGGGCGTGACGACCGCAACAACGTGGCAATTGTAAGTTTCAATAGCTTGTATGACGTCCGGCAAGGTTAAATGGCCGGTGTCGATCCGGGTTTGAGACGTTTCAGAAAGTTCAGGCGGAGGCAAGCGATTGGTTTGATAGAGAAACACGGGATTATCGGCAATTACACAATCATCAGGCGTAGCAATTTTGTCGATGAATTTGATGGCCGCTAGTCGTTCTTTGTTCTCTTTGACCTTTAATGTCTGACCGTTGTTATTGGCGATAATATTGGGAACGTTCCAGCCGAACATTCCAAGCGTTACAAGAATTATCAGCGCCATAGCCACAGAGCGCGGGGATAGTTTTTCTCCTATAACACCCAACTCGTTCCCACGCTCAGCGTGGGAACGAGAGTTGGGCGCTATCTGGCGCATATTAAGCCCCAATTCATAAGCGGCTCTTGTGATCTGTTTGACAAAGAGATAGATGTGATGCACGGCAAAACCGGCAAATACGGCCACTATCGGCAAAAATATAGGCAGATGCTTGCCGCGTAATGGAACCAAAAAATACATGGAAATCCAGATTAGGACGAAACAGGTTACAAGAACCCAGTAGCGCCTTAAATCTTTAGCCACAACAAAAACAAATCCGTATAAAGCCAGGGCCATAATGCCCGGATTACCAAACAGAAAATCGCGGATATAGTCGTTGTTTGACTCGAATGGATTGATATCCACTGCTCTGGAACTCAACCGCATCCCGATGACCTGGTCGTAAAATGCGGAGAGGTCGAATAGAAAGATGGGCAAAAGAAAAGTAATTAAACTCCCGCCGCCTAGAATAGCTAAATCTTGGAAGATACGCCATTTTGACGCTTGTAGACGTGTTACAAAATCTTGCCCCCACGCCAAGTGTCGAGAAATAATCATTGCAGCGACCATCGGCACAGCATAATAGGGTAGGATTTTTAACGAAAGGCCAAAACCCAACATAAGGCCGGTCAACAAGGCCCAAATCCACCCCCCTCCCCGACGATATTTTTCGGCTAGGGCAATGGCGGCCACAACTATGCTAATTGACGGAGCTTCTGTCATAATGGAAAATGACGATATAAAGTAGTCCGGTGTAAACGATAAAATTACTCCGGCTGTAATACCGGCTAACTTACTGTCATAAACTGTTGCCAGGTATATTACAGCTATGACTCCGGCCAGGGCGTAAGTAGTCATCAATAGTTGCAAGGCGCCGGCTTGACCAAATATTTTCCACGGGACGCCCAAAGACCACATAAAAATGGGCGGATAACTGACAAAAATCTCCTGGTAGGGCGTGTGGCCGGCTGCCCATAGTTTTCCCAAGATCAAATGAATTCCTTCATCATAACTAAAAGGAAAAATATTTAGCGTCTTTAATCGCCACCAGTAAGAGAGCAAAATAAGGGCGATAACGCTTAGCCAGAAAATAATGTTATTACGTAAGATTCGCATTCGGCAGGTTTTATCTTTATTGAGAAGTTACTTTATTGAGAGAGCCTTGTATAATTGAAAAAACACCCAATTAAGGATAAGATGACCAGACTATCTAAAGAAAGGCACAGCTTTCCGATAGAAATTTTAAGGTTAAGTTGCCAAAGAGAGCAGTGCCTAATTATCAAAAACGAGATAGG
>JAJRVO010000730.1 GCA_024277275.1 Chloroflexota bacterium | reverse complement strand
GGTAACCTAAAAAGCCGTATAACAAACAAATTGCAGCCGAATTACTAAGCTGGATTTTTAGAGAAGTTGGCCTCGACCACAATTATTTGGGCGATTGATGTTGATTTCGCTAACCCGTAATCGGCTGAATTTGGGGCGTTAGCTGGCTGGCAGTTTGACAAAATTGCTCAACTGTGTTAAAAGACTCCGGTTGATCGTTGGCTGATTGTGGGAAAATAGACGGCGAATTGTAAGCGAAATTACCAGCCAATCGTGTATAATAAGCGGAAGCGCGTCAATTGAGGATGAGTCAATGAATACAAAAATTCTACAAATAGCCTTGTTTGTCTTGGTAGTTCTGTTGCTGGTTGCCAGCGGATTTTTCTTTTTTTGGTTGGGAGAGGCAGAAAAACCTATCGCACAAGAGCAACTATCCGCCCTGTCTGCCACAACCATAGTGATAAGCCAGGCGGAGGAGGAGACAAAAACAGCCTCACCGCCAACCCTTACGCCTACACCCACAAGTAAGGCTACTACTTTGCCGGAAACAACAACAGACATCGCCACATCAGAGTCGCCTATTCCAATACCGACACCTGTTTTGGCAACAGATACACCTACTCCTACATTTACCCCTGAACCGCCCACAAATACACCCACTTTTGATTCATCCTCCACCTCTCCCCCTGTTTCCGAGACACCAAACTCAGGCGAAGTCAAATATTCCGCCGAAAAAATAAGCCTTGCGCCGGTGGATTTGAGTTTGGATTTACCTGGGATTTCAACTCAAGATAATAAATTAAACAACCTAAAGATAGGCATTAAGAATTGGTCAAGTAATGGGCAAAAACTTACTTTTGTAATTCCTTCACCAGAAGTACTTATTGATCCTACTGCACCGGAGGAGTATGACAATAGGTATACAGCTTCCGAATTATGGGTTGCTAATATTGATGGGACAAATCCTCAAAAAATAGCCGAACAAACAGGTGGTCTTGCCTTATGGTCCCCGGATGACACTCGATTGGCTTATTATAAACAAATTGGTATCTTTAGCCGAGAAATATGGGTAGCTGACTTGAGGAGCAATACATCTACAAAACTGAGCGAGCCATCAGGTATTGATATTAACAATGGTAATTACTACGGTTCTATAGATTGGTTGGATAATGAGCATCTTATATATGGCACTTACTCACAAGCTGGCGAGCGATTTTTATGGTTACATGAGGTGCTAGAAAATCAGATACAAGAAATATTCGTTGATGATAGATTGGGAGATACCTGGAGCAGTTTCTGGCTTTCACCTAATAAGGTGTCTATTATTGGAAATACATTGAATGATTTGTGGTTGGGGGAACTCGTTGAGAAGGATGGGCAATTTAGGGTTGATTATGTTAAGTCTGTTCTATCAGAAGATAGTTTAATGCCTACGTGGTCTCCCAATGGTGCCAAGGTAGCAATAAAATCTTATGGTCTATCTGCACAACTATTACGTATTCTGGAGATTAATACAGGAAATATCGTGGAAATACCAATAGGTGCCCGAGTCGCCGGGGTTGAGTGGCTGCCGGGTGATGAGGTTGTTATTGTTAGCCATCACAGTACAGGGACTGAGTTACCCGTAAACATATATACCATTAATGCGGATGGTTCCAAACAAACATTACTTACATCATCGCCGAGTGGTAATTTTGAGGTATCGCCAGATGGACAGTTTATAGAGTTGAACTCAGTTGCAGAAAACGCTTCTGGTAATGATTTGAATGTCTTTAAAATTGAGATTGCACAATGAGGATTTGGGTTATAACTACCTTGTTAATTTTATGTGTTTTTCAGGGTTTTTTGCCGCCCAAATTGCAAGCAAAAAACCCAATTAGACCCAACTTGACATCGGATACTATGCCAAACGTCATTCAAGTAAGATTGGATTATATTCCGATTTGCAACGAAAGAAATGTAATAAGGCAACAATTAGTACCGCCTTTACCAGACTTAATTTGTGATGAAGATAACCCCCAACTCGATCCCACCACCTACACAATGGACGAATATGTCGTAGGCGTACTCAAAGCCGAAGTGGGCAGCGATGCCACCACTCCCTCATGGCACATTGAGGCCCTGAAAGCAATAGCCGTAGCCATTCGCTCTTTTACCTGGACGCACGGGACTGTTCAGGCTGATGATACACTTGAGATGGGGTCTACCCCCAGTTCCCAAACCTTCTTTCCTGAAAAGCCTACAAACCAGAACTATCCAAATGCAGCGGCGCAAACCAGCGGTCAATATCTTTATCACTCTACCGGCGAGGGGGCCGCCGGGGTTATTACCGGCAACTACTCAAGACAGCACGGTCCCAATGCCGGCACTTATTTTACCAGAGACGGCGGCAAACCCTACCTGAAAAGTATTTATGATCCTATCATTGGGGATATGCCCGGTCTTAAGGGACACGGTTGGGGATTGGCTCAATTGGGGGCATACTATTGGGCCATTGGTCAAGATGATCAAGGCAATCTGTTCCCCTCGTTAAATTACCGTCAGATTTTGGTTCATTATTACACCGAGATTCATATTAAAAATGCAAATAACAGTAATATTTCTCTCACCCCTACCCGTCGCTGGGTACCCTTGACTGTGAATTGGAACGGTAACTCAGCCCCGCCGACAATGCAGCCGGGCGTCCCCTACTCGGTCGCAATCCAACTGCAAAATACGGGCGTCAATGCTTTTTCGGCCAACTATCGTCTCTCCTGCCAATGGCGCAAACCCGATAACAGCGTGGTCAACTGTCTCAGCAGCGATATTGCCAACCCGGACACGCTCAACACGGGCGCAACCAACACCGTCAACCTTAACGTCACGCCCTTGTCGGACTTTGCTGCCGGCACCTATACCCTGATGATAGATATGAAAGCGGGCAGCCAGTACTTCCACAATTGGGAAGCTCCCGATTGGCTTTGGTTCACTCTCGATTACCCGGTGTTGGTTGATCCTGCTATTTGCCCTCAAGATGATAATTGCGGCGGCGGCACAACACTCTACCTGCCTGTCATTTTCAGAGGTAACGCCCCGCCCCCTACTCCGGCCTGCACCTGGACAATTGACAACCTGTTGGATGACGGCGGCTTCAACAATTTGCCACAAGCCTATTGGCAGGAGATCAATGTGTTTGATCCAAACCCCAACCAGAAACCGCTGTCTACGCTCAGAACCCAGGAAAACTCCTTGCCCG
>JAJRVO010000077.1 GCA_024277275.1 Chloroflexota bacterium | reverse complement strand
GTCAATAAAGTCGCCATTGATGGTTACCGGAAAGGTTTGAGCGGTGTTGCCGGGAATTGCCGGCGGATAGGGCGCAAACGAGATTACGCCGCCCGCGCTCACATAGTCGCTGCCTGCCGTGGCCGTAAATGGGCCGGAGCCGGTAGTGACCGTGGTGTAACTTACCGAGACGGGCTTCTCGCTGCGTTGCGACAGGGTTACATCGAAGCGCATAAGAACTGATGCGTTATCTCCTTCAACAACGGAGGTGTTGTTGATAGAAATGGTTGGCAGGGGATCACTGTCAAGAATGGTCAGCGTGACAGGATTGGTTCCGGCAATTGTGGCAAAGTCTGCGCCAAGAAGCTCTAAGCCCAGGTCTTCATCAAATTCATCAAGGGTATCGTTTCTAATGGGTACGGTAAAAGTTTGAACGGTTGTGCCGGCCGGGAATACCGTTGTGCCGCCCGTTTGGGTGGGGATGCTGGCGTAGTCCACGTAGGGCAGGCTGTTCTTGGCCAGGCCGTCGAAAGTCTGATACTTTACCGCAACGTCTTGCCCCGATGGCACGCTGAGGGTGAGGGTGATGACCGCCGGTCCCGCGCCTTCATCTACGTTGTAGGTTGGGGCGTTGAATTGCACCGACGGGGGCGGGTCATCATCAATGATTTGCACCCAGGTTGTATCATCGGTAACTAGTAAATCGGTGTTGGGGCTGTTATTGAGCAAATCTACAAAGAATGTTTCATTGTCCTCGTCCAAAAGTGGAGGCGGGGTTTCATCAATAATATCTATGGTCGCTATTATTAATGTTGTCAAAGGAGGAAACACCAGCGTGGAACCGGAAACCACATTGTAATCTACGTTGGCCGTGGCCGAGTTAGCTCTGGTTTTGTAGTCTACCGTAACCGTCTGGTTGATGGGAAAAGGGGAGCCGGAACCATCGACAAGCACGACAACGACAACAGCCGGACCGCTATTTTCATTGACAGTGTATGGAGAGTTGATGATGAAAGGAAAAGGAGGAGGAATGTGGAAACGGCGGGTAAAGCGAATGTTGGGTTTTCTTGGGTCAGCCGGGCCGCCGCCTCCTCCGCCGCCGGGGTCTTCAGTGGGGAGGGGGGGAGGTGGAGGGGGCGGAGGCGAAGGAAGGGGGATAGGGGCGGGGGCAGTCGGAGCCACTTGCGGCGGCGGAACAGGCGTGGAAGTTGGCAAAAGAGGCTTTACGGTTACTGTTGGGGTTAGGGTTGGCGTTGGGGTTAAGGTGGGGGTGCGGGTTGAGGTGGGAGTGCGGGTTGAGGTTCCAACGCCGGCTCCCGTCAGGGTTGGGGTAGGCGTAAGCGTTGGCCGGCGTCGGGCCACAATAACGCCCTCTATGAGTTGTTCAATAAGGGAGGGGCCTCCCACCGGGGCTGCGGTGGGAGGGGCGGGCGGCGGAGTGGGGGTAGCGTCGCCAATTGGCATCAGCGTACAGGCCCCTATTGAGACCAGTGTCAGGACAAGTGAGCCAAAGCTAATTAAACGCTTCATATAAGTGTGGTAATCCTCTGCCAATCAGTGGTTAGTGGTTAGTGATTAGTGGTTAGTGGTTAGTGGTTAGTGGTCGGTAATTGGCAGTGAATAATGATTGATAACTGCCCACTGACTACTGCCCACTGCCCACCACATTACATTTGGAATATGCTTCCGTCTCTCTTATTTGCTCTGGTCAGACTCTGCCCCCGGCGTGGCGGTTGGAGTGGGTGTTAATGTGGGCGGTTCTGGAACAATCCTAACCCGGTAAGCCTGTTTTAAAACCCATTCCTCTGACCCTTCGGCAGCCCATTCGCCATCGCTTTTGTAGGTGACGGTGTAGCTGTATGCTCCGGCCGGAGGCTCTATGACCTCGGCCCGGTTGGCAATAATGGGCAAGACTGTAGCCCAAACTCCGCCCTCAACCGTGCGGCCCTTAATGTGGATGTCAACATCCTCGGACAAATCGTTAAAAATAACAACCAGTGAAAACTTTACAGGGGTAGGCGTAACTGTTGGGGTTGGCGTAGGCGGAAGAGGCGTGTAAGTTGGAGTAGGTAGGGTCAGCGTAGGTCTGGAGCTTGCGTTGGCAATGGTTCTGGCTTCTTCTATGGTAAAAACCACCTTGTCATCGCGCACAATAAGGCTGGAGATATCTACCGGACTGCGCCGGAAAGCAGCCTGAATACCGTTATTGATTCCCCGCGAGATATTGTTGGTAATCAGGTAAAGTGGAATACTATTGATGGTAGAAATGTAAATTCTGGGCTGGTTATGGGCCAGTCGAACGCTGAACGCAACGTTTAGCGGAAAACCGCTCCAGGTCGCGCTGACGTTAATTTGGTCGGGCGCGTTAACATCAACCTGGATGTCGTCGTCAAAATAGGTTCCGGCTATGGCATTAAATTTTTCATGCAGATATGTTTCATCGTAAACTTGCTTCTGGGCCAGATCAACCGTGGAAAAAGTCCACACTACCCCATCGTCAATTGTTTGCTCTACAATCTGTCCGATAATGTAGGAACTTCCAGCGGCAAGCACAGCGACGGCAACAAGAAATATCAGGATAATTAGCGCGCCCAGACGCGCCGTTTGCCCGCCAAATCTGGTCAACCGCCGGACAAAAAGGTTAGGCAAAATCAACTTAAGAAATATCTCTAACCCTTCGCGCTTAGTTTTGCTCTGCTGCATAGCCTGGGTTGCGGCGCTGGCCAGGTCATTTCGATTAATCAACAAGAACCAACGCTCAAAGTTGCCGTTGCAAAGATGTTCCTGGGCCTCTTTTTTGTTTTTGTCGCATAAGTCAACCAACTCTTCAACCGTTCTGGCCGACCTTCCATTTTTAAACGTAAAAAGGGCCGCCCCTTGCGCGCCGGTAATAACCACCTGAAGCTGTTCTTGAAGTTGTTGGGCGGTAGGGCGTTCGGCGGGTTTGGCGGCGGTTGCCCCGGTGATAATCTCTTCCAGATTTTTGGGCAGCCGCCGGTCCACCTCGCGGATGGGGGTGAATTTGCCATGTAGTTCATGAATTTTCTGGATATCAAACTTGCCGCTAAAGGCCCGGATTGGATTTAGGCCGGTGACCATGTGATGCAGCGTTGCGCCAACGGCATAAATATCCGAGGCGGGCGCGGCCTCGCCAAACCACTGTTCCAAAGGGGCATAGCCAACGCTGCCGGCGGCTCTGTTATCTATTTGTTTGGTCGACTTTTCAAGCGGGTCTTCTTTTGCCAGCCCAAAATCAATGAGCCAGATGCGGTTGTCGTTACCCAACAGAATGTTGGCCGGTTTAATATCACGGTGCATTACAGGTTCTTGCCCCTGAGTGTGCATATAGTTTAATGCGCTGCTGACATCAATGATATAACGGATGGCCTTGCGCCAGGGGATTTTACCTTCGTTTTGGTCAATGACCTCTTTTAAGTTTTGCCCTTCAATATATTTCATCACCAGGTAGTTGCCGGTATCGTCGTAGAAGTAGTCGTAGATTTCCGGGATATTGGGGTGGCCGGGCTGATTAAGCTGAACCAGCAAACTGGCTTCTTTTTCAAAGCTGGCCCGTTGTTCCTCAAGTTGCCGGGCTGATACGCCTTGCTTGTGGAGCATCTGTTTAACCACACAAATCCGCTTTAGCCTGATATCCTGGGCCAAATAGGCCGCGCCATAGCCTCCTCTGCCCAAGAGTTTATCCAGACGATAGCGATCCTGTAACACTTCGCCCAGATTGAGCGTGATTTCGGAAGTGATGACCCTTGTTTTGGGCGCTCTTTTTACATGGTCAGTGGCGAATTCTTCCGTTCCGTCCACTCTGGTTATATCCTTGATATTGGGTTTAACTGTGGTTAAATCCGCTTGGGGTTCTGTGTCTTTGGCAGGGGTCATAGCTACAGTGAGGTCCTCTTCCACTGTATCAGCATTGCTGATATCGGGCACAGACAGGTTATCTTGAGTATCCCTGGCATTGGGCATGGCCATAGTAAAGCCGTCTTCAATGTCCGCATCGCCGGCATCAGGAACGGACAGTCTATCTTGGGTATCTCTGGCGGCGGGCATTGCGACGGTAAAACCGTCTTCAATGTCGGCCTCAACGGCATCAGAAATCGGCAGGGTATCTCTGGCGGCGGGCATTGCGACGGTAAAACCGTCTTCAATGTCGGCCTCAACGGCATCAGAAATCGGCAGGGTATCTCTGGCGGCGGGCATTGACACAGTAAAACCGTCTTCAATGTCGCCATCACTGGCATCGGGAACATCTTGGCTTGAGTAGGTGTCTCTGGCGGTGGGCATAGTTACGGTAAAACCGTCCTCAATATCAGCGTCGCCGGCATCGGGAACAGCCTGGCTTGAATAGGTATCTCTGGCATTTGGCATGGCTATGGTAAAGCCGTCTTCTATGCCGGCCTCAGCGGCATTAGAAATGGGCAAGTCTTGGATACCCCTGGCGGTAGGCATATCCATAGTAAGACCGTCTTCGATATCGGCGTCGCCGGCATCAAGGATAGCTTGGCTTGAATGGGTATCTCTGGCATCGGGCATAGCCACGGTGAAACCGGCCTCAATCTCTTAATCCCTAATAGGGGAGATGTCTGTTTGATCAGCCTTATCGCCGGATTCGGTATCTGGCGTAACCTGAGTTTTTTCTTCTTCAGTTATGTTGTCTTGGGTACCGCGTAACCAGGGCCACGTCTTGGATATGTTCACTGCCTCAACTGTAACTTCTTGAGAATCCACATCAGGGAGACGTGTTTGTGCCGGTTCTATTTTTTCATCGCCAGGCTCGATATCGGGTGTAGTGGCTGCGCCTTCTTTAGGTATACTGCCTTCAGCATCACGTAACCAGGGCCACGCCTTGGATATGTTTACAGACTCGGTGGTAATATCTTGAGAATCCTCGGCTGAGGGGGATGTTTCTGCCGGTTCTACGTCTTTTAAGGTTTCTACGTTAAAACCGCAATGATAGCAATATTGAGATTGTT
>JAJRVO010000729.1 GCA_024277275.1 Chloroflexota bacterium | reverse complement strand
CTTAGTAATGAGAATTAAATAACTGTCCCTCAACATTGTAATTGGTAAATGGTAATTGGTTATTAAGCCAATCCCTAATTACTAATTACCATTTACTGCGCTCTGAAATGAGACAGTTATTTAATCCCGATTCCTTACTAATCTGAGTTCGGGACGAGGGGGGGGATATATAGTTTGGTTTGCAGCAACGGTGTTTCCATAGGGCAAGTATACCATAACTAATGTCACAAAAAAAAAGCCCATTCATATTGGGCTTTTTGGGTAAACGGTCAAATCTTTGACGGTCAATTCTTAAAATTGTGCGTACTTTATATCCATTATTGCTCTGCTAAAAAAATCTTTTCAAACCTGTGAGTGACAATTTCGTCCAGTCCTGCCATAAATTCTCGAAAGCGTTTAATATAATCTGTAGCCACAGGTGTAAGATGAGAACCACCGCCTCCTGTTCCACCAGTTTGCGTTTCAACCAATTTTACACCCAAACGTTCCTCGCTCTCATGTATTTTTTCCCAAGCCCGTCGATAAGATACGCCCATTCTTGAAGCGGCGGCAGAGATAGAGCCGGTTTGTTCAACGGCCTCAAGTAAGCGAATCCGCCATGAACTCAAAACAACTTTATCATCTTTTTCTATCCAAAGGTTTACCCTGGCTCGCATTGTAATTTCACTTAGAAACGGCCTAATCCGACTGTTTTTGAAGCAGGTTGTTTATTTTTCCTAACAAATCTCTTACCACAAAAGGTTTTACAACGTAACCATTAAACATGTCGGCATAGTTAGACGTTTCAGATTCGTCTTCAAGATAGTGGCGAGCTGTCAACATAATGACCGGCAAATGAGAAAGTTTTTTGCTGTTTTTTATGGCTTCCAAAACCTGCCAGCCGTCCATACCAATCATCATAATATCAAGTAGAACCAAATCGATATTATTTTCCCGGTTTAATATTTCCAGACCGGCCATACCGTTATGGGCAGAAAGCACTTCAAACCCCTCTCGCTCTAAAATCAACCTGCCCAGAGTCACCATTTCACGATCATCGTCTATCATTAGTATACGTGGCATCAATTGCTCCTGTGGATAAATTTGGTTAATGGTATCCCCCCAACCAAACCTAAACGAGTATATCACACTTGAGTTAGCTTTGCAACGGGTTAATTGTATTAAATTAACTCAAATTGCCACCTACGCATCCTGACCAGGGAAGTAGGGAGTAGGGGAAAAACTCTTACTTCATACTCCCTACTCCCTACTTCTGGCATATCTGGCGGGTATTGGTTGGACCTTTTGACGATTTGTGATCAACGTAGCAACTTGGGTTAAAGTAAAGTATAACATGGGGAATTCAAGTGTCAATTTACCCAAAAATTTGGAGCGACCCTGCAACCATTGACGAAAGTGAGGGATGGATGTAAAATCTGCGGTATGAGAGGGTTTTAATTACTAAATGACACTATCAAATCATCGAACCGCAGTAAGATTGGCCTTGCCCAGCAAAGGCCGTATGGAAGACGAAACCACAGCTTTGTTGCAAAGCTGCGACCTAACCATCAAAAAGGTCAATCCCCGACAATACATCGCCCAAATATCAGAGTTGCCAAATCTGGAAATTTGGTTTCAACGGTCGGCGGACATTGTCCGCAAGGTGCGGGACGGCGATGCGGATTTGGGCATTGTCGGCTTTGACAAAGTTGCCGAATATCGCGGCGTTGGCGATGATGTGGTCGTTATCCACAACGCCCTGGGGTATGGACACTGCCATCTCTCGGTGGCCGTACCCGAAGGTTGGGAGGACATTAACGCTGTTAGCGATTTGTCCCGATTGGCCGCTTCGCGCAACAAGAATAAACCATTGCGCGTGGTAAGTAAATACCGGCGTCAAGCCAAAGCCTTTTTAGAACGCCACAACATTAGACCATACCACATTCTTCATGCCGACGGCGCGCTGGAAGCGGCCCCGCAAATGGGAATCGCCGATTTTATCATTGACCTGGTGAGCAGCGGAGTCACCCTACGCGAAAATCGGCTGAAAGAAATTACCGATGGGCAACTGTTACAGAGCCAGGCCACTTTTATTGGCAACCGAACGGCCTTAACGCAACACCCGGATGTTTTAACAATTGCTCAAGATATGCTGGAACGTTTTGAGGCCCATCTACGCGCCATTGAGCGTAGTATGGTCATTGCCAATGTGCGGGGCGACTCGGCGGAAGAGGTAGCCCGCAAGGTCTTTAGTCAGCCTGAACTTGGGGGATTACAGGGTCCAACCATCAGCCCGGTCTATTTACGAGAGCAAACAGATACGGATTGGTTTGCTATTAGCATTGTGGTGCATCAAAACAGACTGCATCAGGCCATTAAACAACTCCGCCAGATTGGGGGCAGCGGCGTTTTGGTTTTGCCCCTAACCTATATTTTTGAAGAAGAGCCGCCCAGATGGCAAAAGCTCCTTGAAAATTTAAAGATAAAGTAAAAAATCTATGTCGATTAATCTATTTCGCCTTTATACCGCCGATGAAGCAAAAACAACCATTCTGCGCCGCCCGCCTGTTGGCGAGGTAAAGGTAACGCCCAGCCTGGCCAAAGGGTTAGAGCGTGTTTTTGGACAAGCCCTGGAGCCGGAAGAAGCCGTGCGCCGTATTTTATCCGATATTCGCCGGCACGGGAATACAGCCGTTTTTGAGTGGACCGAAAAAATAGACGGCGTCCGACTTCTTAGCGCCGACAATATGGTTGTGCCGCAGGCTGATATAGATGCGGCCTATGAACACATCTCCGACGAACTACGCCAAGCCCTCCACTTTGCCGCCGACCGTATTCACGCTTTCCACCAAAAGCAACCTGCCCAAAGCTGGCTCGACTGGCGCGAAAGCGGCGGAACGCTGGGTCAAATTATTCGGCCTCTGGAACGTGTGGGGGTTTATGCGCCGGGAGGGACAGCTCCCTACCCCAGCACCTTGCTCATGTGCGCTGTCACGGCGCGGGTGGCCGGCGTAGAGGAAGTAATTGTGGCGACTCCCAGCGGGCGCGACCCGGCAGGTAAAAACCCGGAGGGCAAAATTGCTCCGGTTTTGCTGGCCGCGGCCAAAGTAGCCGGGGTAGACGCCGTTTATCGTATTGGCGGGGCGCAGGCCGTAGCCGCTATGGCTTATGGAACGGAGTCGCTGCCCAAGGTTGATAAAATTGTTGGCCCCGGCAATATCTTTGTGACGCTGGCAAAACGGCAAGTTTATGGGTTGGTGGACATTGATGGATTACCCGGCCCCACCGAAACCCTTATCATTGCCGATGAGGCAGCCAATCCCACGCTGGTGGCCGCCGATTTGCTGGCTCAAGCCGAGCATGATACTCTATCTTCAGCTATTTTAGCCACCCCCAGCCGGGCGCTGGCCGAGGCCGTACAAATAGAAATAGGCCGTCAGCTTGAAAGCCTGACCCGCGCCGAGATTATTGCCGAAAGCCTGCAAAACCAGGGAGGCGGCGTGATTTGCGCCAACCTGACTGAAGCCGTCGAGCTAAGTAATCTATACGCTCCGGAACACCTGTGCCTGCACGTGCAGGAGCCGTGGTCTCTGGCAGGTAAAGTAAAAAACGCCGGCGGCATCTTTTTGGGCGAACACGCTTTTGAGGTACTGGGCGATTACACCGCCGGCCCCACTCACGTAATGCCCACAATGGGCACCGCCCGTTTTGCCAGCCCGCTTAGCGTGCGCGACTTTACCAAAATTATCAGTGTCTTTGGTTTAGACAACTCAGAAGCCGCATCCATTAGTCCGGCAGCCCAAACGCTGGCCAATGCAGAAGGGCTGGATGCTCACGCAGCAGCCGTAAGGAGACGTTATGAAGATTCATCCAGTTAGTCCCGATGATCAAGATGTACTGTTGGCGTTGATGCGAGAATCGTTTGAGCAAGAAACTGAAGCTCCCGCTAATGAGTGGGCTAAAACTGAAAGCGCCATTATTAGCCTGCTTAATGACCCTCAAGCCGGCGAAGCCTTTTTGGCTTTTGATGACAATAATAATTTAGTGGGCTACATTATCATGTGCCGGGGCTTCAGTTTAGACTATGGAGGGTACTTTACGTGGGTCGAAGAAACTTTCATGCGAAAATCGGACAAAGGCCGGTTTAGAGATCAACGGTTTTCTCCATAATGCTTAAAAACAAGGTTGCAAGGTAGCAAGGTAGCAGGGTTGCAGGGTAGCAGGGTTGCAGGGTAGCAAGGTAGCAAGGTGACGCCCATTACTTTTTGCAACCTTGCAACCTTGTAACTCTGCAACCTTGCAACCTTGTAACTTTGCAACCTTGCAACTTTGTAACTCTGCAACCTTGCAACCTTGTAACTCTGCAACTTTGCAACCTTGGATGTAAAAGCCAGAAACGCTAACTATGAACTTCAACCCTAACTCTATTATTCGTCAAAATATAGCCGGGCTAAAGCCATACTCCCCCATTTTACCCTTTGACGTCCTCTCCCAACAGCTTGGGCGCAAACCGGAAGACATTGTTAAGCTGGATGCCAATGAAAACCCCTATGGGCCATCGCCGTTGGTGGCGGAGACGCTGGCTAAACTGCCCTATCCGCATATCTACCCGGACCCGGAAAGCCGCCAACTGCGAGCGGAGCTGTCTAATTACACTGGCGTTGCGGCTGAACACCTGCTGGTTGGGGCCGGCGCAGATGAATTGATTGACCTGGTTATGCGGCTTTTTATCGACACTGGCGATACCATTGTTAACTGTCCGCCCACGTTTGGCATGTATGCATTTGATGCCGATATAAACAGGGCCAGAGTCGCTAACATTTGGCGGCGTCAAGATTTTTCTATCGACATTGATGAAATTGAAGCTCTATTTACCCCCCCTGGTAGGGGGCCAATTCCAAAGATTATCATCGTTACCTCGCCCAACAACCCGGATGGTTCGCTTCTTGGCGACAAGGAACTTAAGCGATTGCTGGCTTTACCGGGCGTTGTTGTGTTAGATGAGGCGTATGTTGAGTTTAGCGGTAGCAGTCGAATTGAGTGGGTCACACAGTACCCCAACCTGATTGTCTTGAGAACTTTTAGCAAATGGGCCGGGCTGGCCGGGCTAAGAGTCGGCTATGGCGCTTTTCCACTTGACATTATCGAACATTTGTGGAAGATAAAGCAGCCTTACAACGTCAACGTAGCCGGACAGATAGCGGCCCGGGTTTCTTTAGTCGACCGTGAACGACTCCTCAAAAATGTTGCCCGGATAGTTGAGCAGCGCGAGAAGTTTTACGCTGCCCTTACCCAATTTAACTGGCTCAAGCCTTATCCCAGTCAAACCAATTTTATCTTGTGCCGGGTACAAGACCGGTCGGCATTAGAAGTTAAAAAGAAATTGGCAAAACGGGGTATTTTGGTGCGGCATTATAACTCGCCGGGGTTGAGCGATCACATCCGTATTAGCATTGGAACCCCAACCCAGATGGCCCGGTTGGAGGAAGGTTTAAATGAGCTATAAACCCAGACTCAACATAGACGCGCTTATTTTTGCCGGCAACGATCTGCTGATAGACGTCAGCCACTCTTATCGAGAAGTTGTCCGAAAAACAGTGCAACTTTACCTGGAACGAGCCGTTGGCCTGGTCCCTTCCTCCGAGTCGCTCATCACCCCAGGTGAAGTGACTTTTCTGCAAAAAGCGGGGAATTTTACCAGTTATTGGGATTTAGCCAATGCTTTTATTATCTACTTTATCGAGATGCTGCCACAGGTTCCGGTTCCCACCTTTCCATCAAAATTTCACGTTCCGGGTCTTATTGCCTATTTGCAACTGGCCGGAGGCAATCTGCGAGTCAGCATAGATACCTTGCGAGAAAAAAGAGACATTGCTAAATTAGCTATAGATGTGGCTGCTGCAGGCGGAGGCATTGACGGAGCGCACAAGGCGCTGCCCAAAGAAAACCGCCATTTGCTTGTCACCGACGGCGATATTACCAAAACTAATATTGTGGGACGTATTTTTCAAGAGTTGTACCTGGGGGCCGATTTATTTGAACGAATTTACGGAGAACCGGCCATAATGATCCAAAGCACCGGCTATGCCGAACACGAATCATTGGTGATTGATCCCGGCATACTGGCAAAAATTAGCCGAAAGTTGCCCCTGGGCGTTGTTTCAGACCGGCCCCGCAGCGAGTTGGAACGCTCGCTTAAAGCCAGAAAAATCGACCAATATTTTAAATCAATTATCTCTTTGGATGAAATACGCCAGGCCAAAGCCAAACCTATTCCCGATCCCTGGCCTTTACTGGAAGCGGCCCGTCATCTGCGCCCCACGCCTACCAACACGGCCTACATTGGGGCTAATGTGGGCGATATTCAGGCAGCCAAAGTCGCCAACAAAACCGTGCCTTTTACGGCAATTGGCTGTTTATTTGGCGCGCACGATAAACCCGCTTTACAGGCTGCCTTTGAAGAAAACAAAGCCAATATGATTTTGGGACATCCCAACAACTTAAAGGAGTTGATTCTTGGCTAATCAGGCGCGTACCGCAACAGTTACCCGTACAACCGGCGAAACCGACATAAAAATCGACCTTAACCTGGATGGCACAGGCCAGGCCAATATTGAAACCGGCGTCGGTTTTTTAGACCATATGCTGCATGCTTTGGCTCGACACGCCCGTTTTGATTTAACGGTACGGGCTAAGGGCGACTTGCATATCGACGAGCATCACACCGTTGAGGACGTTGGCATTGTTTTGGGACGCGCCCTGGCCCAGGCTTTGGGCGACCGCACCGGCATTACCCGTATGGGACACGCCATTGTGCCAATGGACGAAGCCCTGGCCCTGGTTGCCGTTGATTTTGGCGGTCGCGGATACTTTGTTTTTGACGGCCAATTTAGCGCCGGGCGCATTGGACAAGTTAGCGCTACCCTTATCCCCCACTTTTTTGAGAGCCTGGCCCATGAAGGCCGGCTCAACCTGCACGCCCGATTGTTAGCCGGCATTGACGACCACCATCGCGCCGAAGCCCTCTTTAAAGCCCTGGCCCGCGCGCTGGATATGTCCACGCAGCGAGATGAACGCCTGACCGGGCAGGTTCCCAGCACCAAAGGAACGTTAACCGTATGACAAAAATCATCATCATCGATTACGGTGTAGGGAATTTTAGAAATGTGCAAAAAGCCTTTCAAGCCATTGGCGCCGACGCGGAAATCACCGATTCAGTAGAAACGGTTAACGCGGCGGAGGTGGTAGTACTGCCGGGGGTAGGCGCTTTTGGCGATGCAATGAATAACCTTCGCCGGCGAGGGCTGGACCAACCCGTTTTAGAGGCCATGCGGGTCGGCAAGCCATTATTTGGTATCTGTGTCGGCATGCAACTACTTTTTGACGAAAGCGACGAAATGGGGCATCATCAAGGCTTGGGGATTTTGCCGGGCAAAGTGGTTCGGTTTCCGCAGGGCTTAACCGTACCCCATATGGGCTGGAATCAAATTGAGCCTGAAAGAGACCATCCTTTGCTTAAAGATGTCGACTTGGGTGATTTCGCCTACTTTGCCCACTCGTATTACGTGGCTCCCGATGACCCGAACACCGTTATTGCCCGCACCGATTACGGGCATCGTTATCCCTCTATTGTGGGCCGCGATAACGTTTGCGCCATTCAGTTTCATCCCGAAAAAAGCCGGCAGGTTGGCTTACAGATATTGAAAAACTTTGTAGAATTTACGGACAAACTTAATGGTGTCCAGTAATTGGTTATTAGTAATGAGACAATTTGGTAATTGGTTAGGTCATTTTATTCAATCGGACGAAAGACGATGGACGAACGATAAAAATCCAATGCCATCGTTTCATTCGTCCACCATCGTTCGTCATTCGTCCTTTTTAACGGCTACGTTGAATTACCGATACTAATTACCATTTACCAAAATCTTGGAGTAACAATGCAAATATTTGCCGCAATTGATTTAAAAGACGGTAAATGCGTTCGTCTGGTACAAGGCGACCCAAATGCCGAAACTATCTACGGGGAAGACCCGGCAGCTATGGCCGAAACCTGGGAAACTATCGGGACGGACTGGCTGCACATTGTCAACCTGGATGGCGCTTTTGGCGATTCTGAAAAATCGGCCAAAAACATCAACGCCCTGCAAGCCATCTTGGACCGGGTAAACATGCCGGTTCAATTTGGAGGAGGGATGCGTAGCCCCGGTGATGTTGAACGAGCGCTGGAGATGGGCGTTAACCGGGTAATTATTGGCTCTATGGCCGCCGACCGCCCCCGCCAGATGCTTGATATCCTGGGACAATTTGGCCCGGAACAAGTTGTATTGGGGCTGGACGTAAAAAAGGGCAAGGTAGCCACTCATGGGTGGCGTCAAATGGCTAACACCAATGCCCTTGACCTGGTGCAAGTGATTCGCACAGCCGGCCTTAAGCACGTCATCTATACTGACATCGCCCGCGATGGAATGTTGAGCGGGGTTAATTTAGAAGCTTCGGTTGCTCTGGCTGAAGCGGGCAACGCCTCGGCAGAATCCGGGCAGCGTTTTAAAGTTATTGTTTCCGGCGGCGTAGCCGGCCTTGACGACATAAGACGTGTAAAAGCTGAAGAGGATAAAGGGCTTGAAGGACTCATTATCGGCAAAGCCCTGTACACCGGCGCGGTTGACTTGGCCGAAGCCATGCGCATTGCGCACGAGTAGAAAGTTAGGTAAGGTTTAGTGAGTTTAATGAGTTTAGTGAGTTTAACTCATAAAACTCACCCAACTCCTTGATATGATTGTTCAGATTTACGCCGCTACCTCAGTTGATGATGCGTTAACAATGGTTAAACTGGGCGTTGACCAGATTGGTTTTGTGGCCGGAGATTATGGCGAGGTCCATGCCGAGTTGAGTTTTGCCCAGGCCCGAACCATTACCGATGCCCTCAGAGACAAAGCCGTCTCATCTGCGTTGACTATGAGTGTCGACATTGCCGAAATTTTACGAATGGCCGAGGCGGTTCAGCCTGATATTATCCACATTTCCAGCGATACCGAGGCCGTCGGTGTGGAAGCTATGCTACAGCTTCGCCAAACTCTTCCGGCCAATATCTCCTTGATGAAAGCCATTCACGTAAGCGGCCCAGAAAGCATCAAAACCGCGCTGCGCTTTGCCCAAGTATCGGAGCTACTGCTGCTAGATACCAAAGTAGAGGGCCTACCCGGCGTTGGCGCTACCGGCGTTACCCACGATTGGAACATCAGCCGGGAAATCATAAAACAGGTGGGCAACAAATCGAAAATTATTTTGGCCGGAGGACTAACCCCGGCAAATGTTGCCGAAGCTATAAGCGTGACTCAACCCTGGGGGGTAGACAGCAATACCGACACTAACATTCCCGGCGACCCGGTGATAAAGGATATGAGCCGGGTAAGAGAGTTTGTTAAACAAGCAAAATTACAAATCTGGTAGTTAGTATCTCAGCAATTGAGACCTTGCTTTTTGGGCAAGAAAATCTTGTGTAACCAGGAAGTAGGGAGTAGGGAGTAGGGAGTAAGGAGTAAGGATTTTTTTTCATACTTCCTACTCCACCGAACGCAAAGCCTTCGCACTTCTTACTCCCGTTTAGGATTGCAAACTATGTTAGCTAAACGAATCATCCCCTGCCTTGACGTAAAAGATGGCCGGGTGGTAAAAGGTATCAACTTTATAAACCTGCGCGATGCGGGCGACCCGGTTGAACAGGCCCAAATATACGACCGGGAGGGCGCCGATGAACTGGTCTTTTTAGATATCACCGCCTCTCACGAAGGGCGCGGGCTAATGCTGGAAATTGCCCAACGTGTCGCCGAGAGCGTTTTTATCCCGTTTACCGTTGGCGGCGGCATTGGCAGTTTAGACGATATCCACGCTATTATTTCCACCGGCGCGGACAAGGTTAGCATCAACACGGCGGCAGTTCGCAGGCCGGAACTCATTACCGAAGGGGCCACAGCCTTTGGCAGCCAGGCCATTGTAGTTGCCATTGACGCCCGCAAGCGACTGGATGCCGACGGCTGGGAAATCACCACCCACGGCGGGAGAGAGCGCACCGGGCTGGACGCCGTCAACTGGGCCAAAGAGTGCCAGGAGCGAGGCGCGGGTGAAATTTTGCTAACCAGTATGGACGCCGACGGCACCAAAGCCGGTTTCGATATCACCCTAACCCGCGCCATCACCAACGTAGTCACAATTCCGGTCATCGCTTCCGGGGGAGCGGGCGCGCTGGAACACTTTGCAGATGTCATTACCCAAGCCGACGCCGGCGCCGCTCTGGCCGCCAGTCTCTTTCACTTTCAAGAGTTATCCATCAAGGAAGTAAAAGCGTACATGGCCCAAGAAGGTATTTTGGTACGGACAAAGAAATCGGCATAGGAGCCACACAGTCATAATTTAGAAAAGCAGCGCCCCTACCAGGAGAAAAAGGTTGAACAGCAAAGTCACAGAAAATCCAAAATTCAAAATTCAAAATCTAAAATTCAACGATGCCGGTCTTATCCCGGCCATTGTTCAAGACGCTACCAGCCGGCAAGTTCTGATGATGGCCTGGATGAATCAAGAAAGCGTGCGCTTAACCCTGGAACGCGGCGAAACGTGGTTCTGGAGTCGCAGCCGCCAGGAGTTGTGGCACAAAGGCGCAACCAGCGGCAACACCCAAAAGGTGAGGGAGCTTTTTTACGACTGCGATGGCGACACGCTGCTGGTAACGGTCGACGCGGCAGGGCCGGCTTGCCATACCGGGGAGGTAAGCTGTTTCTTTAGAAAATTGGAGGCGTAAAAATGGCTAAAAATGAACTTCTCGTTCCCTCTCATTTTGACCCGGATAACGTGGGCAACGTATGGAAAGTTCCTTATCAGCAACGCGCTGCGGATGCCGAAACGTGGGCCAGGCAACACAACATACCACCCGCATCTCAGGACAAATTTAGAATTTGCCTCTTGCCGGTCGATGTACAAAATACATTTTGCATCCCCGACTTTGAACTATACGTTGGCGGGCGTTCAGGCACAGGCGCGGTGGATGACAACCGGAGACTGTGTGATTTTATCTATCGCAATCTGGGGGTAATCACCCAAATTTGCCCCACAATGGACACCCACCAGGCGATGCAAATTTTTCACAGCGCTTTCCTGGTCAACGAAAAAGGAGAACACCCGCCGGCCTTTACCCTTGTTTCTAAAGAGGATATTGAACAAGGCGTTTGGAAATTCAATCCCGAACTTTCGCATAATTTAGGCATTAACCCGGCCTACGGCCAAGAATATCTGCTTCATTACGCCCATCAATTAAAAATGGGCGACAAATATGACCTGACCATATGGCCGTACCATGCTATGCTGGGCGGCATTGGTCACGCGCTTGTCTAGTCCGTTGAAGAGGCCGTTTTCTTTCACAGCATCGCCCGGTACAGCCAGCCGAATTTTCAAATAAAAGGGGACAACCCGCTCACTGAGAACTATTCAATTTTGAAACCAGAGGTGTTAGAAGACGCCGATGGCAAAGTTATAGCGCAAAAAAACACCGGGTTTATCCAGGAACTCATAGAGTTTGATGCCGTGATTATCGCCGGACAGGCCAAGAGCCACTGCGTAGCCTGGACCATTGCCGACCTATTGAACGAAATGCTGATATCTGATAAGAAGCTGGTTGAGAAAGTCTATCTATTAGAAGATTGCACGTCCCCGGTCGTCATTCCCAACGTGGTGGACTATACCGACCAAGCCGATGCCGCTTTTCAGAAATTTGCAGATGCGGGCATGCATGTGGTGCGTTCAATCGATCCGATAGAAAGTTGGCCGGGAATCATATAGATATCCGAGAGGATTCGGTAATTCAACGCAGTCGCTAAAAAAGACGAATGACGAACGACAAATGAGCCGATAACCCAGAGTTTTTATCGTTCGTCATTCGTCGTCCGTCCGGTAAAACAACACGACCCGGACAATTACCGAATCATCTCTATTCAGATAAGACAAGTGTATCTTGGTGGAAATCTTACTGCTAATCGGCGTATGCGCTTGCGTACCGGCAATCGCTCTGGGGGCGCTGCTGGTAATTCTGGCCGCGTTACACCGGCGTCGAATGATAAAAGAAAGTAGTAACGAATGGTTAAGATGGTAAACCGTACTCCAAAAAGAATCAGAGGCATTGAGCAATGAGCAACCCTACAAAAAACCTAAAGGAGAAGTTGAAATGCCGGTAATGGCCGTTGTTGGCGCCCAGTGGGGCGATGAAGGCAAAGGGCGCATTGTTGACGCGCTGGCAGATAAAATGGATTGGGTCATTCGATTCCAGGG
>JAJRVO010000076.1 GCA_024277275.1 Chloroflexota bacterium | reverse complement strand
CTTTACGCCGGGTATAACCGTTCAAACCTTTACCGTAGGCATTATTGGCGATAGCCGGGACGAACTGGATGAGACGGTTGATTTAAGATTGAGCGGGGCCGGCAATGCTACAGGCACACCGGCCTCCACTAGCTTAACCATCATTGATGACGATGAAGTTATCCTGAGCGTCGCTAAAACCAATAACCCCGGCTCTGTGGTTAGGCCAAACGATATTATTACCTACACCATCATCGTCAGCAATAGCGGCGATGTTAACGCCACCGGCGCGGTTATCTCGGATGCAATACCGGCCAATACCGCTTTTGTGCCCGGTAGCGCCACGCTTACGCCATCCGGGGCGGGTACAATTTCGACTCCGCCAACTTTGGTCACAGGGTTGACCATCACCGACGGCCAAAGCGTAACCCTAACCTTTGCCGTAATTGTTGACCTGCCGCTGCCCAATGGAACTATCATCACCAATACTGTTTCTGTGACCAGCACGGAGCCAATCTCCGCCGAGACAGACACAGTGACCAACACCGTTGCCAGCGCGCCCATTCTGTCCATTAGCAAGAGCGCGGTTGATAGTGGCGGTTCTCCGCTGGGGCCGGCCGATACGATTACCTACACTATTGTTGTCACCAACAGCGGCGATGCCAACGCCACGGGAGCGGTCATTTCCGACTCGCTGCCAACGCATACTAACTTTGTAGCCAATAGCATCAGCCTTGAGCCGTCAGGCGCGGGTGCAAAAGGCACAAACCCGCCGATGCTGGCTAGTAATCTGACCATAACCGCTAATCAGGGCGTCACCGTTACCTTTGCGGTCACGGTGACGATACCATTAACCACCGGCACAATTATTACCAACACGGCCTCTGTCACCAGCACAGAGATACCCACCCTAACTACCAGAACCATAACCAATTCCGTAACCGCGACGCCCGATATCGGGATCGACAAAAACGGACCGACAACTGCCACGGTGGGCAGTACGGTTGTCTTTAGCTTTGAGGTATCAAATATTGGCAACACGCTCTTGCAAAGCGCGACGGTTGAGGATGATCTGGCCGGTTCGGCTGCTTTTGCCGGTGGGGATAACGGCGACGGTTGGTTAGATTTAACAGAAACCTGGATTTATACCGTGGCCTATACTGTGCCGTCTACGCTGCCCAACCCGCTGACCAACACCGGCAGCGTGACGGCTACCGACCCGGTGGGGGTACAAACAACCGGCACAGCCACCCATAGTACCGTATTGATTGGGTTTACCCCCATCCTGACTATGACTAAAGATGGCCCGTCGGCGGCTAATGTGAGCGATACTGTGGTCTTTACCTTTACCGTCAACCATACCGCCGGCAGCGATGAGTCGCCGGTTAGAAACATCTCTGTTAGCGACAATGTGGCGGGCTTGGTGACCACCCGGATTAGCGGCGATGACGGCGATGACGCGCTGGAAATGGGCGAGGTCTGGGTCTATACTGCCGGCCATACCGTCAAACCGACCGATCCCAATCCCCTGGTCAATACCGGCACGGTTCAAGGCCAAGACCCGGAGAACGATGTTATCAGCGCCACTGCTGCCCACAGTACCACGCTGTCCGGTTTTGAGCCGGTAATGCTGGTCAATAAACGCGGCCCGCTTGTGGCCAATGTGAATGATACGGCAGTTTATACGTTTACCGTAATCAACCTTAGCGCCATCACGCCGCAATGCAATGCCGGCCTGCTGGGCATCGGCATAGCCGGTATTCTTGGCGATGGCGCACCCCTTATCATTACGTCGGTGGTGGATAGCGTGGCCGGGCAGGGTAATTACGTTAGCGGCGACGCTGATTTAAACGGCCGGCTTGATGGGAATGAGTGTTGGGTTTACACAGCCACCCACACCATTGCTTCCACCGATCCCGATCCGCTGGACAATGTGGTCACTGTTTTGGCCCTGGACCCGGAGCAGGATGTTATCAGCGCCACCGACGTCCACCGGACCGACATTCCCCACGGCCCGATCCTTGAGTTGGTTAAGACCGGGCCGGTGTCTGCCAGCGTTGGGCAAACGGTAGTTTTCACCTTCACCGTTAGCCATGCCCCCGGCAGCGACAACACCTCCGTTAGCAGCGTGAACCTTACGGATAACGTAACCGGCCCGCCCGCCCTAATCACCGGCGATATTAACAGCAACTTTGAATTGGACGCGGGCGAGGTTTGGACTTACACCGTTAGCTACACCATCCAAATTACCGATACCAGCCCTCTGGTCAATACCGCCACCGTCCAGGGCAGAGACGCGGACAGCGATCTTGTTATTGCCGTCGATAGCCACAGTATGCTTATAGATTCATCAGGCGTCCTCTACTTACCTATTATTTCTAAGAATAATTGAGTTGTACCAAATGCATTTAGACAAGAAAATAAAAAACCTTGCCCTATCCAGGCAAGGTTTCGATTTTTACAGCCAGAGTTGGCTGTCCTCAAAATACTTTTAGAGCCTCCGGACGGAATTGAACCGACGACCGACCGCTTACAAGGCGGTTGCTCTACCGACTGAGCTACGGAGGCGAACTCAATGAACAATTAGTAATGAGTAATTAGCAATTATAATGAGTTGCGCTTTTTTGGCAAAACGTTAGTTTGATATGATCTCACCCTGCCTCCTCTATTTTTGTGACTTTGCCAGTCCGACAGTATACTTAAACCTATGAAGGTTGCTGTAGACCGCAGAGGTTTTGGCAAACTTGTTTGCACAAACTCTGTGGCTTGGATCACTGAAAACCGGCAAATATGGTGTCAAAAAATGAGGGATTTAAAAACCCTGCGTGAGGATTGGGTCGAGAGAGAAAGAGAAGAGGCAAAATTGCCCTCAAATTCGACCGATCGAGAAAAGGTCGAACACTTTTTTGCTATGTACCAAACCTTTGGCCCACGGCTTGAGGAGACCGAAGCCATCTTTGGTCCGGAGCGACGGGCACACCTGACAGAAATTCAACGTCGATTACAACGTCTGGCGGAATGGCAACAAACGCATGCTGGATGATTTAATACAAAGCGTTATTCAAATCCAAAAATGTCTAGGTGAGGCCGGTGTATCATCTGCCGTGGTTGGTGGTTTGGCTGTGGCTGTTTGGGGAGAGCCACGCCTGACGAGGGATGTGGATGTCAAGGTGTCACTCCAGCGAGATCAGGCCACACATTTGCTATCTCTCTTGAAGCCGGATTATACCTTTTTGTCTGACAACCCGGAACAAACCCTAAAACGGATGGGAATGCTGTTCATTCAAGATGCGTCCAACTTGCGGTTAGACTTATTGCTGGCCGATACCCCCTTTGATGTTCAGGCTATTCAGCGTGCCCGCCTGGTAGAAATTCAACCGGGCCAGACCATTACGGTCTGTACGCCAGAGGACTTGATTGTGTACAAAATGATTTCCATCAGGCCTCGAGACCGGGAAGATGTGCAGGGAATTGTACGCGCACAACAGCAAAACCTGAGCGATACCTATATCCTTGATTGGTTACAACAATTTGAACAGGCGTTAGACGACTCTACATTGGTGGCTGAGTATCGTCGTCTACAAAATCTTTAACTCACTTCACAGGAGCACATAAATGCTGGCCAAAGTCACCAGTTGCGCGGTAGTAGGGCTGGAAGGTGTCTTGATTCAAGTAGAGGTGGATATCTCTCGCGGCCTGCCCTCAATGACGATTGTGGGGTTGCCGGATGCAGCGGTGCAAGAGAGTCGCGAACGGGTTCGGTCGGCCATAAAAAACTCCGGCCTGCGCTTTCCCTCGGAACGGCTGACCGTCAACCTGGCCCCGGCTGATATTCGCAAAGCCGGCCCGGCTTATGACCTGCCTATTGCTATCGGCACGCTGCTGGCTACAGAGCAAATTTATGGCGAGACCAGCCAGGCCATCATTATGGGCGAGTTGTCGCTGGATGGGGGCGTGCGCCACGTTAGCGGGGTACTGCCAATGGCTAACCTGGCTAAACAAGCAGGCTTTACCACCATCTTTGTCCCCGCCGAGGACGCTCCCGAAGCTTCATTGATTGACGACTTGACCGTCTACCCCGTCGAGTCTCTGCTGCAACTGGTCGACCACCTTAGCGGCCATAAGAAACTGTCGTCTTACGAGGTTAACTTTTCACTGGATGACGACCCGCCCCCTTATGCTTGCAATCTAGCGGAGATTAAAGGGCAGGAACACGTAAAGCGTGCTATGGAAGTGGCGGCGGCAGGCGGCCACAATATCTTGATGAGCGGACCGCCCGGCTCCGGCAAAACGCTCATCGCCCGCTCAATGCCGGGTATCTTGCCCCGTCTAACCATCGAAGAAGCTTTGGATGTAACCCGCATCTACTCCGTGGCCGACCAGCTTTCCACCGATGAGCCGTTGGTGCGGCATCGTCCCTTTCGCGCCCCGCATCACACCGTTAGCTACGCCGGTCTCATTGGCGGCGGGCGCTGGCCCAAACCCGGCGAGATAAGCCTGGCTCATCGCGGCGTCCTCTTTTTAGATGAGTTGCCAGAGTTCGGCAATAGAATGTTGGAAATGCTACGCCAGCCGTTAGAAGATAAAACTGTGTCTATCAGCCGCTCTGCCGGTTCGTTAACGTATCCGGCCAACTTTATCCTGGTCGGCAGTATGAACCCCTGCCCATGCGGTTACCACAGTGACCCCGAAAAAGAATGTACCTGCTCCATCACAATGGTCAAACGCTACCAAAAGAAAATATCCGGCCCATTGATGGACCGGATTGATATTCACGTTGAAGTGCCGCGTGTCCCCTTTGAAAAACTACGTAGCCAGCGCACCGGCGAACCAAGCGAAAAGGTCCGCGAACGGATTGAAGTCGCCCGCACCATTCAGCGTACTCGCTTTGAAGGCACCGATTTGCAAATCAATGCCGATATGGGGCCAGGTGAGATTCGCCGGTTCTGCCCCGTTGATGAGACCAGCACCAATCTGCTCAAGGCGGCGATGCAGCAGATGCAGTTGAGCGCACGAGCCTATCATCGTATCCTCAAGCTGGCCCGCACTATCGCCGATTTGGCCGGGGAAACTGATATTCAAACGCCGCATATTGCAGAGGCTATTCAGTATCGGCCCCGGCGAACGGTGTAAGCCTGTTGTACTTGCTTGCCAATAGAAACGTTAAGATAAAATCAAATGCAGGCCCCCAAACTCGTGCCACAAATAGCGATGTTGAAGAGCTTTGATGTAAGTGATTTGCCGGTGTTGTAATCCGGCGAGCGCTTGAAGCATAGCCAAGTGAGTGGCTTTTGACTTGTGCAGATCAAACAACTTGGCACTTTGGCCAGGCCGTTTGCAGCGCGTCTTCCAGAGTGACCTCCCGATTCAAGGCGTCGGCCATTTGGTGCAGGATAAACAACTCACAATTGCGTCGCTCTAACTGATCAGGCACAAAAGGACAAACTTGAGATGACGACAAGTAACAAATATCTACTAATCTCATTTGTGGTATTTGGCATCGGCGTTTTTCTGGGCGCAACCCAGCCTATTTGGTTCACTCCCCCCT
>JAJRVO010000728.1 GCA_024277275.1 Chloroflexota bacterium | reverse complement strand
TTTATCCGCGCCTTCTGCGGCTCTATTTTCTCCAAAGTGGCGCAACCCCGCTTGATAAGCCTTAACTACGGTGTCAAGGGGGTGTGTTTTGGTTACGGCGACCAGGGTGATCTCTTCAGCCTTGCGTCCCGCCCGCTGGGCTGCGCTGTTGATGCGTTGGTAAACGGCCTCAATGTTGGCTGCAATGTCGCTCATCAAGCATCACCTTTGAGGCCAATAATTACACCAAAACGTCCGGTGGACCCTTTTTCGGCTCGATGGGAGAAAAACTCGTCGGTCCGGCAGGCGGTGCAAAGGCCGGTTTGAATAATTTGCTCCACTCCAGCCGCAGCCAGTTGGCGTCTGTTGGCCTCCCACATATCAAAGTGGGCGTGGTCAACATTTCCATTACGATGGGTGAATAGGCTGGCCGAGTCGACAAATGTCTCTGTCGCTGCGGCTATTACATCCTGCCCAACCTCATAGCAGCAGGGACCAATAGCCGGGCCAATTACAGCCATGATGTTTTTGGGCCGGCAACCAAGTTGATTAACCATTGCCCTGACGGTAGCTCCAGCCGCGTTTTTCATTGTGCCGCGCCAGCCCGCGTGGGTCAACCCAATTGCATGTTGAATGGGGTCAAAAAAAATAAGGGGGGTGCAATCGCCAAAACGCAAAAAGAGGTAAATGTTCGGGTCGCTTGTAATCAGGCCATCGGCTTGACCCATTACCTGTTGCCGGTTGGCTTTATTAATTGTTAAAACATCTGCCCCGTGAATAAGATGGCAAGAAACGGTTTGATTTAGGGTGGCATTGACTGCCTGACAAGCATGCCGGACATTTTGTTTAACCGCTTGCAGGCTGTCTCCTACGGATGTACTCAGATTGAGTGAACGGAAAGGGGCCTGACTAACGCCGCCGTTGCGGGTAAAAATAGCGTGTTCCAGGTAGGGGTAGGGGTCGAAATTGTGTAACCGATAAAAAGGAAGGTTTTGAGAGATGGTTGAGTAGACGCTATTAGACACAGAGTGAATCATTACAAAATAAACACATTACATCCGCAGATTGGCGTTAGTAGCCCATAAATTCTTGCTTCATTATACCAGACTGCAAGACATAACACAATATTTTATCAAGTTGCAATGGCGTTGACCACCAAATCGCCCATCTCTGTCGTGCCAATTGCGGCTTCGCCCGGCCCGGCCAAATCCGGGGAGCGATGCCCGGCAGCCAGCACAGCATCGACGGCGGCTTCTACGTCCAGGGCTTCTTGCGGCAGCTCAAAAGTGGTGCGAAGCATCATCGCCACGCTCAAAATAGTAGCCAGCGGGTTGGCAATTCCTTGCCCGGCAATATCGGGGGCGGAGCCGTGGATGGGTTCGTACAGGCCAAATTTGCCTTCAGCCAGCGAGGCAGAAGGCAGCATGCCCATTGAACCGGCCAGCATACTGGCCTCGTCGCTCAGGATGTCGCCAAACATATTTTCTGTGGCTACAACGTCAAAATCGCCGGGGTTGCGAATCAGGTACATTGAGCAGGCATCGACCAGAATATCCTCGTACTCCACGTCGGGGTACTCGGCGGCAACCTCGTGGGCAACCTCGCGCCAGAGACGGCTTGAGGCCAGCACGTTGGCTTTATCTACAGAGGTTACTTTTTTTCGACGCTGGCGGGCCAGGTCAAAGGCCACCCGCATAAGCCGCCCAATTTCGGCCTCGGTGTAGTACATTGTATCCAGCGCGGCCCGTCCCCGCTCGTTATCGCGCCGCCCCTGGGGCTGGCCAAAGTACAGCCCTCCGGTCAACTCCCGGATAATGACCAAATCAACTTTTTCAACCACTTCTCTTTTCAGGGTGGAGGCGTCGGCCAGGGCCGGATAGATTTTTACCGGCCGTACATTGGCAAACAGCCCCAACTCTTTGCGCAGCTTGAGCAGCCCTTGTTCGGGGCGAACCTTGGCTTTTGGGTCGCTCCATTTGGGGCCGCCGACTGCGCCCAGCAGCACGGCGTCACTTTGTCGACAGGCTGCCAGGGACTCGTCTGGTAACGGGTTGCCGATTTGGTCAATGGCAATACCGCCGGCCAGCGCCTCGGTGAATTCAAAAATATGGCCGAATTTTTCTCCCACGGCTTGCAGTGTTTTTACGCCTTCGGCCACTACTTCCGGACCAATGCCGTCGCCGGGGAGGAGGGTGATTTTTGCTTGCATAGTTGGTTATTCCTTGCTACGATAGATTTTGTAAATACGAGAGGATTTGGTAATTCAATTTAGCCGCAAGAAAGGACGAACGACGAACGTATGGTAGACGAATGAAATGATAGCGCTGGATTTTTATCGTTCGTCCATCGTCTTTCGTCCGGTTGACCAAAGCGACCCAAACAGTTACCAAATCATCTCAATACAATTGATTAAATGCCGGGTCGATTTTATACCCACATATGGCGATTGGGCAAAATAGACTGCGGTCAAAATGGTATGCCTGGACAGTTACAAGATTAGATTGAAAAATCTTCTCCCCGCCAAATATTCTGATCTGCGGTTTGGTAGGGTGAAACAGGGACTCCATTGCCGTTGGTCCGCTGCTCTAACGCCTCTACCCGCGCCATTAACGAGCGCAGCGTTGTGCCGATCAAATCAGGCAATTTGGTGTGGTTCAGGTCGGGTACGTGTACTGTTGTGCGGGGCTGGCTGCGCTTTATGACTTGGCCGGGCACGCCCACCACCACCGAGTTGGGCGGCACCGATTTGACAACCACTGCATTAGCCCCAATACGGCTTTTTTCGCCAATGGTGATGGCCCCCAAAATCTTGGCTCCGGCCCCAACCACAACGCCATCTTCCAGCGTGGGGTGACGCTTTACTTTCTCCGAGCTGGTGCCTCCTAGTGTTACGCCGTGATACAGCGACACATTGGCCCCAATTTCAGCCGTCTCGCCAATGACAATGCCCATTCCGTGGTCAATAAAAAAGCCTGGGCCAATTGTTACGCCAGGGTGAATCTCAATTCCGGTCAAGCCGCGCACAATGTGCGATACCAATCGCGCCAATAACTTGAGGTTATGAGTCCACAACCACCGCGATATCCGATGTCCCCATATGGCGTGCAAGCCGGGATAGCACGTCAGTATCTCCGGCACGTTGCGCACCGCCGGATCGCGCTCAAAAATGGCTTGAATATCATCACGTATTGTTTTAAACATCTTGTTTTACCTCCTGGAGATTAGAGATTTGCCTCGTTCCCAAACTCTAGTACACGGCGGCGTAAATCCTTCGGTAGTTTATGGAGTGAAAAAGTGCACTTTTTCACTCCATAAACTAAGCACCGCGCTGCTTGTAACTACCGAAAGACTTCCGCCAAGCTGTACTAGTTTGG
>JAJRVO010000727.1 GCA_024277275.1 Chloroflexota bacterium | reverse complement strand
TTGTTGGCATTTCAGAGCAGAATTTCCAGAATGATAGAATTTTGATTCGTTAATTCTGCCAATTCTGCTCTTACACCGGCAAAAATCAGCCCGACTGAGTAGTTATCGGCGGCACAGTTTCCAAAACGGGAATTGCTGGTTGGCGCAATTATTCTGTTCTACTTCCCTTACTTTGGCATATTAGCCAGAGCATCATAAGCGGGAGCGCCGACAATGCCAAAGTTAGCCAATTCTGTGCTGGCGGCAGTAACGTTGTAATCCAGATTCCACAAAAACATTGTGCCGACCCAACCCCACTCTTTGCCCATTTGATAAGCCCGCACGGTGAATTGCGCCTGTTGTTCCAACGAGTTTCCCTGGGCAAAAACAAAGCGTTGGTCGCCGGTAAATCGCCACACCGGCCAGCCGAACTCGGTGGGCCAGATGGTTTTGTGACCGTCGCCGTTTTCAACCATCACCCGGCGGTACTCTTCCATAGTGTTGCGGAAGAAAAAACTGCGGTGGTCGTCGTAGCCCCGGGTGGGGTCAAAGTCGCCGCCGGCGAAAAGGGCATCGGGAGGATTGGCAAAACCGCTGGGGTGAGCGCCCACCGCGTCAAAGTAATCTTTGGCCCCATTGGCGTACATTTGCCGCAGGTACTCAACATCGTCCAGGGCGGCGGGCGGGGGCGCGCCGGTGGGCGTTAAGGCTCCGCTAACCACAATCATATCGGGGTTAACTTGTTTAATGGCTACGTAAGATAGCTTGAGCAGTTCGGTGTAGGCTGCCGGGTTGATGCGCCCATGCCCGCCGGCCTCGTAGTAGAGGTTTTGCTCGTTCCAAACTTCAATGGCTTGTACTTTACCCGCGTAGCGAGCGGCCACCTGGCCCACAAAATTGGCGTAGGTGTTGGGGTCTTGTGGAGGGCCTTCTACGCTTCTGTCATCATCGGGCGGGCGGGACCAGTCGGGCGCTTTGGGAATACTGAGCAAAACTTTGATACCGTTGGCGCTGTATTGTCCAATCACTTCATCCCACATTCCCCAGCCGTAGTTGCCGGGCGCGCCCTCAACATCTTTCCAGGGCATTTGGAATTTAACCCAGGTAAAACCCATGCCCTTAATTAAACCGATATTAGCGGAAGCGTTGCCTCGCGGGTCAACCTGAATGCCGTAGTCAAAGGGCAGGTTGCCCACGGCGGAAGCTACCGGAGGCGGAGCGCCTGGCGCCGGCGCTTCTTCGCCTGCCGGGGCTTCCTCTGGCGGGGCTTCTTCCGGAACAGGTTCCGGCGTAGGCGTGGGCAACGGCGTAGCGGTTGGTTCCGGGGTAGCGGTGGGTAAGGGGGTGGGCGTGGGGGTGGGGGTAGAGGTAGCCACCAGTACGGCTACGCTGCCCCGTGGCACGGCTACTGAGCTATCCTGGTTAGAGGCAATGGCCGCAGCAACCTGATAAGAGCTGTCGCCATCCGGTACAATCCATTTATAGGCGGGATTGCTCAGGTGAACCATTTCTTCGGCCACAATGCCGCCGTCCTGATTTTGCACCCGCCAAACAACGGAGTAGTCGCTTTCTACGGGGGGGATCACCAGATCAAGGAATTTGCGGATGACAGCCCATACCTGGGCGTCGTTACTTTCGTTTAATAAGTTCTCTACGGCCACGCCGCGCAGATTGTATTGGGCCACAAATTGCAGTTTACGGGCAATGCTGGCTGCGTTTTCAAGATAGATTGTGCGCTGCACGTCAAAATCATCCAGATAAGCATAATAGTAAGCGCCGCTGGCCCGGTCAAATTGAATGCCGGTAGTTTCTTGTAGACCGCCCAGGGTAAAATTAAGTTCCTGGCCCGGCAAAACCACGCCGGGTTCGCGAATAACGGCTACGTTTCCAATTGGCTCCAGCGCTTGTTGGTAGCTGATATTTCTGATAACGCCGTTAACCTCCTCCGTGCTAAGGGTAGAGAGAGCTAACTGTATTTTGTAGCGATTAACTTGCCCCACGGCCCAATTAAGCAGGGCTTCCATTTGGCCGCCCTGGACGTAGGCTTCCGGGTTGGGCGAGGTGGGGACCTTAATTACATCAACCAGGCGACCGATGGCTTGCCAATCATACCCCCCTGTATCCCACTCTTCAGATGAGACCTGTTTTGGAAAATCGACCCGTATGGAGAGGAATTTGCTATCGGGGAGGGCGGCGCTCAGTTGTTTTAGAAAATCGGTATACTCCTGGCGCAGGCTCGGATTGATACCCCGGTAATCAAGCTCTATGCCTTGAAAGGCATTGCGCTGGACCAGGTCGACAATGGCTCTAATGTGTCGCTTTTGCGCATCCGGGTTGACCAGCATGTTATCAATTAAATCTGAACGGATAGAGCCGTCGTCGCCCCAGTTACGAATGGTGGGAATTACATTTAAGGCAGAGTTTTGAATTTCCGGCGGTAAATTCTGCAAGTCGCCCAAAATCTCGCCGTTGTTGTCCAGGGAAAGCCCTTGTGGGTTAATCTCAACCAGCGTGCCTTTAATGTTATCGGGCAGTGGGGTGTTGGGAATGTAGTTGGTGGAGACATTGGGATTAACGGGATGGGTTTCCATTACTGCCACCGATTGCGGCATGTAATCCAGTTGCGATTCGATAATGCCTTCGGTTGAGATTTTTTTGTTGGGCAGCCATCGCCACGTTTGCCCGTTCCAGGCGTACAAATCAAGCAGGTGGTGGGCCTCGGTTTCTTTGGGGATGGGCACAACTAGCAGTACGGCGTTGGGCGGTTGGTCGCGCCACTTAAGCTGAATCTGATAGAAGGGACTCTTCATAATCAGATTCGAGGGGATGCTCTCGGCCGCATTTAACAGGCTCTCGCTGGTTGTCCCGGATAAAAAAGAACTGCGCGGGATAACGTCCAGCTTTACCCGGAACGTCTGTTTAACCCCTTCCGGCAAAAAGTTAACCTCCATACCGTCAGCGCTTTGAATGCTGCCGCCTTGAATCCCAATCCTGGTGTGCCCAATGCTCAACAGGCGGTCGGCCAGCGAAACGGGCGGCAAAAGGAGCGCCAGGACAATCAGCGCCGGGATCATAAGGAAGTTAATTAAAAAACTCCCCAGCGAGCCTTCTATAATCATTTCAATTAAGTAAATAAGCGGGTTTGGTTTTTGTGTCATAGTATGTTTGGTTATTGGAGATTAGAGATTGGAGATTAACAATCTCTAATCCTTAATTCTTGTTCACTGTATATTTCGGATAATCAACAACCTGTCTAATCCGGCCAAATCCTTTTTTATTTGCGCTCTGGCTCCGGGGAAACAAGCTTTAGCTAATTGCATGATTTTTTGCCCCTGTTGATAGCCAATTTCTACCAGCAAACTGCCGCCGGGTTTTAGTTTTTCTGCGGCTGACGGCAGCAACTTGTCAATAATCTCTAGCCCGTCTTGTCCGCCATCCAACGCCAATCGAGGTTCGTATTGGTTGACCTCCGGCATAGTAGAGGCCAACTCCGGCCGGCTGACGTAAGGCGGATTGCTCACAATCATATCGACGGGAGTAACAAGCGGGGCCAGCAAGTCGCCGGCTAAAAAGGTAATTTTGTTCGACACCCGATGTCGGGCGGCATTTTGCCGGGCTACCTCTAACGCCTGTTGAGATTTGTCGATGGCAAACAAGCGGGCTTGCGCCAGATGTTTAGCCAGAGTAACGGCAATACAGCCGCTTCCCGTCCCAACGTCAGCAATTACGATTTTGGATTTTGGACCCTTCACTTCGTTCGAGGGCAGGTTTTGGATTTTAGATTTAATAAACTTTTTTTCCAAATAGTCATTTGCAATTTGGATAGCCGTTTCGACCAGTAATTCCGTTTCGGGCCTGGGAATAAGGACGTTTGGGTTGACCAGGAATTCCAGAGCAAAAAACTCTTTGCAGCCGACAATGTAGGCTACCGGCTCGCGGTTTTCTCGCCGGGTAATCAGGTTAAAGAAGTTGTCGCGTTGGTTTTGCTCAAGCTGGTTTTCTGGATAAAGGTAAAGCCAGGTTCGCTATTTATTTAATGTGTGAGCCAGCAAAACCTCGGCATCCAGTTGGGGCGTGCCGCATCCGGCTTTGGCCAAACGTTGGATGGCTTCTTCTAAAATCCCTTTTACAGTATTACTCCACAACATAGCCGGTAATCAGTGGGTAGTGGGTAGTGGGTAGTCGTAGTCACTACCCACTACCCACTGCCCACTGATAACTCCCTTACGCTTCTGCCAGTTCTTTTAGTTTCTCTTCCTCGTCGGCTTTGGTTAAGGCCTCAATAAACTCGTCAATCTCCCCGCTGAGAATACTCTCTAGCCGGTAGCTGGAATGTCCAATACGATGATCCGTAACGCGGGTTTGAGGGAAGTTGTAGGTGCGGATTTTTTCGCTGCGGTCGCCGCTGCCTACCTGCGAGCGTCGGGCCGCGCCGTGTTCAGCCTGTATTCTACGCTGCTCCTCGTCGTACAAACGGGCGCGTAGAATATTAAAGGCTTTTATTTTATTCTGCAACTGGCTTTTTTGATCCTGGCAACTAACCGTCATTCCGGTTGGAACATGGGTCAGGCGCACCGCCGAGTCGGTGGTGTTAACGCTTTGCCCCCCCGGCCCGGAAGAGCGAAATATGTCGATGCGGACATCGTTGGGGTCAATCTCTATTTCAACCTCGTCTATCTCCGGCAAAACGGCCACGGTGGCCGTAGAGGTATGGATTCGCCCTCCGCTTTCGGTTTGGGGGATGCGTTGCACCCGGTGTACTCCGCTTTCGTACTTTAATTTAGAGTAGACCCCTTTGCCGGTTACTTGAAAAATAATTTCCTTAAAGCCTCCAATTCCCGACTCATTTTGACTCAGAACGCTTGTTTTCCAACCCTGGCTCTCGGCGTAGAAGGTGTAAAGGCGGAAGAGGTCAGCCGCAAAAAGGCCGGCTTCATCGCCCCCGGCTCCGGCTCTAATTTCGACGATGACGTTTTTGTCGTCGTTGGGGTCTTTGGGTAAGAGCATCAGGCGTAACTTTTCTTCAAGTTCTGCGCGTTCGTTATCCAGGTCTTCAATTTCTTCCCGGACCATAGCCTTCATTTCATCGTCCAGGTCGTCGGCCAGCATCTCTTTAGCGTCGCTGCGTTGGGTCAACACAGCGCGATAGCGCCGGTAGGCTTCTACCACCGGCCCCAGGTTGGCGTGTTCTTGACCGTATTTGATGAGTAGTTCCGGGTTGCCGGTTACCTCCGGGCTGCCCATTAATTCGGCCAGTTCATTGTAACGAGTTTCTACTGCTGCAAGTTTGTCTAACATAAAAAATCCTAGAGTTCTGCTCCTGACAATATTTGACCCGTCTATGCACGCAGGCGCAGACGGGTCATCTTTGACACTGTGCCCAACATGATAGATGAAGAAGGGCGAGTCGTCAAACGAGCGACTATTCAAAAAATTAAAGCGTTGATTTAAACCAGGCCAGCATCATAGGCTGTAAACCGGCTTGCGCCTTAAAAATATTGGTTCCGTGATCGCTGCCGGGGTAGATTTGCAACTGATGCTGCCCCAGAGCCTGGCTGTTAAGGGTCCGAGCCGAGTGGGCAGAGTAGGCGTCTTTTTCGGTGGCAACAATCATCACCGCCCGCTGACCGTAGGCAGACAGGGCATCAAGCGAAGTTACCTCCTGGTATTTTAATCCCGGAGAGAGCATAACTACAGATTTAACTTGCTTGTGTCGACTACCGCCCCGCAAAGCCAGGTTAGCTCCAAATCTGGCCCCGGCAATGCCAATGCGGTCCCCATCAATTTCAGGGCGCGCCGTCATCCAATTTAAGGCTGCATCAATATCTGTATCCATAAGAATATAAAACTGACGACCGCCGCTTTCGCCGTGTCCTCGCAAATCTATAGCCACTACGGCATAACCTGCTTTTTGAGCAGCGGTAGCAAAACTCTGCCATACCTCTTTGTTACT
>JAJRVO010000075.1 GCA_024277275.1 Chloroflexota bacterium | reverse complement strand
TGGCTTGATTTCGTCAAATCCGCTCTGACGCAATGGGCCAATGACTTCACCTCTTCCCTGGCTCAAGTTAACGCATCCATTGCACTGCTTGACAAGCCGACCTAAACACCCACTTTTTGGGATTCCACCCGCTGGTAGCTTCTATGCCATCCAGGTCGGGCATAGAGATATCCAGCACGGCAACGTCGGGGCAATTTTGGCGGGCAAGCGTAACGGCTTCCCGGCCGGTGGTGGCCTCGCCGATGACTTCAATATCGGGTTGAGCGTTCAGCAACAAGCGCAGGCCGTCGCGGACAACGTTGTGGTCCTCGGCCAGCATAACACGAATTGTCATTGTGTATTCCTCTCTACGGGCAACCGCAGGGTCACAGATGTGCCGCCAGATTGACGACGGGCAACCTCCAGCCGGCCGCCCAAAGCGTCTGCTCGTTCCTGCATTCCCAAAATTCCCAACGCCTGACGCCCATCGGGATTGTAGAAGCGCTCGTCCGGCAATCCAACGCCGTCATCTTCAACGGTCACAATTAATTCGTCGCTTGTCCGTTGCAGTTGGACGCGAACCCGGCGGGCGTTGGCATGGCGAATGACGTTGGTGAGCGACTCCTGGACGATACGGAAAGTAGCGGTTGTCACCTCGGCGGGCAACTGTTCCATCTCTCCGGCGGCGTCCAAACGGGCGTCAATACCCAGCGGAGTCAGTCGCCGGCTCAGTTCATCTTGTAGCGCCGGAACCAGTCCCAAATCATCAAGAACGGTAGGGCGCAGACGGGTGATAAGGTTGTGGGATTGTTCAATGGTGTGTCCCACCAGGTTATTTGTCTTGACCAGTTGGTCATGGACTATCTGGGCGTCATCCGGCACGGCTTGCTGGCATAGTTTCAGGTTAAGGCTGAGACCTGTTAGTAACTGGCCCAATTCGTCGTGAATTTCCCTGGCAATTCGCTTCCGTTCCTCTTCCTGGGCCGTAATTAGCCTGACTAACAACTGGCGACGAATCTCATCTTTATCTTTCAATTCCGTGTAGAGCCGGTCGGCTTCACCCTCCTGGGTCTGGATGGTATCGGCCATTTCATTGAATACGACGGATAGTAACCCTACTTCATCCCGGGTTTGAACCGGAACCCGGGCTTCTCGTTTGCCCTGGCTAAAGTTGTGCAACCCTCGGGCTACCTGTTCCATAGGCGTGATAACCAACCGGCTCAGCAGCACGTTAAGCACCACAGCCGATAGGACAATGATTGTTACCGACCCCAGAAAGGCAGTTCGCAAGCCCCGTTCCAGGCGCGAGTTGAAACCGGCCATCGAAAAATCCATATAAAAAACGCCATTAAGACGGTCTTCAGGCGAGTGGCACTCGTGGCAGACCGGCCTATTCTCAATGGGAGTCATGGTGCGAAAAACGGATTGGCCGTCTGCATCGGCAACTACAATACCGCGAGGCCGGCTTGTAGCCGACAATTGATGGCAATCCTGGCACGCAGCGCTGGTTCTATCCAGTTGCTCGCCGTTGTGCTGGCTGTCCGATGAAGCGGCTACTTTTGCCTGGGGAGTCAGCAAGTAGATAGAGCGCACTCCAGATGCCTGGGCGGCGTCATCAACAATGGCCTGGATAGTAGAACGGTTATTGGTCAGCATCGACTCTTCCAGGCCGCGCGCAACAATAGCGCTGGTAGAGGCCGCCAACAGTTCCAGCTCGCGCATTGCCGTCCTGCGTTGCAGTTCGTATTGCACCCAATTTAAGGGGGCCAATAAAAAAATCAACACCAGGCACACGCCCAAACTAACCTTGAGACGGAGCGAGCGGCTTATAAATGCCAGCATAAAAGGTTATTCCTCATCTTTTTTGCCCTGTGGTACTGGGTCCGGGTAATTTGATAGTTCGTAGTGACGGCTTCAGTCGTTAAATTTGACCGCTAAAGCGGTTACTACCAGCAAATCCCATCATATGGACCCAGGGCCGCCCTGTTAGTTACGCTAAAATTTTTGGCAAACACAGTTGGGGAGAATTGACCTGCACTATATTATAGTCTGCCGGGTAGATTTATAAAAGACAATAGACATCCGAAAGAATTGCCTCGCGCCCAAACGAGGGTTTGGGCGCGAGGGTACGGTTTATATATTATTGGGCTACCAATTTAAGCCGCGACAGTGATGGTCGCGGTTTTAAAACCGCGACCGGTATTTTGCCGACTTAAGTCGGCGTAGGGCGGGTTACGGTTGAATAACCGTAACCATCGTGTCTCGCCTTAAGTGGATAGCCTATTATTGTAAGCAGCCAACAAAGTCAGACGGCGCGCGACTCTTCGGCGGCCTCGTCCAGTTCCAATTGGCGATCAAGTTCTCGCTTGAGCAAGAAGAGAGCCACAATGGTTACAATGATAGCTGCCACAGCTATGACCATCGCCTGACGGCGGAAGAGGTTGGCGGCAACGGCTTCTTCTGCTATAACTTTTACCTCTTCGGCAATCGTTAAGACAGCCTCAGTTCGCTCGCCAACGATAGCCTCATCAAGCGTGTGTTGAGCGGCGCGAACGGTGATGAGATCGGTATTAGCCTCTTGCAGTTGCACCTCTAGCGGGCCAACCAACATGCCTACTTTCCGGGCAGCCTCAAGAGCAATTTCAGCTTCTTCATAAGCCTTGGCTGCGGCATTAATCTCCCCATAAAACGCTTCAGCAACCTGTCCGGGCGGGCTATCAGGGGGGTGACAGGAGCCACAATGCCGGGGTTCTGAGCCTGTAAATAACGCCTCGCTGGGCATACTCACATCGTAGCGCCCGTGGCAATGAACACACTCAGGGGCATCTTCTGACTCAGAATTGGCATGGGCGCTCTGTAGATAATAATCCTGGGTAGCGGTATGGCAGCTACCGCAAACGTTAGCCACCTCTTCAAAACCGGGCGGTGTAGCGCCATGCGTACCATGACAGGTGGCGCAGGTGGGAGACCGGAAATCTTGTTCTTCAATTAAGGCATGGCCGTGGACACTCTGCTGGTAGAGACTAAACTGGTCGGTGGGAATCCCATACGGGGCCATCAACGCTTCGTCGGCGTGACAACCGGCGCACATCTTGGGCACGTTGGACGGATAGACAGTAGAAGCCGGGTCGTTGGCTTTAAGTACCTGGTGTCCGCCGTGGCAATCGTAACAAGTTGCCACATTCTCATCGCCTTAAGAGAGTTGGAAACCGTGGATACTCTCCTGGTATTTAGCCCATTGGTCTGTAGGCAGGTTATACTGGCGCATGCGGGCCACATTAGCATGACAACTGGCGCAGGTAGCGGGAACATTGGCTTTGGTCGGGATGCCGATATAAGCGGTTTCCGGCGCTTTTGCCTCTTCCATAGTCTCGGCTGACGGGTCGCCGCCGTGGCAATCGGCGCAGGCTACCTGACGCTCAGAGTGGATGCTGCGCTCCCACTCAGTAACAACCTCGGCCGCCCTGCCCTCCAGCTTTGCGTGACAGTCGCGGCAAGAGTTAACGCCCTCCGGCCAGGGATACAAAGCAACCGGGGTTGGCAGCGGGCCAATCGGCTGGGGGGTAGTAGCCAGGTGGCAACTTTGGCATATATCGTTGGCGTACCCGGCGTGGTCAGCAGGATATTGGGGGGCGTCACTGCTCCCATCCCGGTGACACTCTAAGCAGTCTCCGCGTCCGGCAAGTGGATGAAGGATAATTGGCACGTCTTTAAGTGGCGGGCGCACTCCGGTCTCGGAACCTACAATGTGGCAATTGAGGCAATTTACGGTCTCCGGCGCGGGTGCTTCAAGTCGGTGACAACCCTGGCAAATTTCGTTGGGCCAATCGGCATGGATATCGGGGAATTTTGGAGCGCCGCCGCCTCCGGCCTCGTGGCAGCCCCGGCAATCGTCGCGGCCCTCCAACGAGTGAGGAATAACGGGATAAGTGGGGCCTTCAAGACCATGAGCAATATCGGGGTCTATCAGGTGACAGGCCCGGCACATATCATTGGTCAGGCCGGTATGTGTATCGGGAACCTGTAACAGACCTTCCAGCCCCGACCCGTGACAGCCCCGGCAGTTATCGCGCCCTTCTAACCCATGAGAGATGTTTGGAACAGGCGGCGGAGCGGCTTCGGTCACTTCCGGCTGGTGACAGCCCTGGCACATATCGTTTGTCCGGCCGGCATGGCTCTCAACGGGGTATTGCGGCACACCGCCAATCCCCGCTTCATGACATATTAAACATTCTCGTCCCTCTACAGAGTGGGGGATTTTTGGAATGTCGCTGTCGGCAGCCGCTTCTGCGCCTTCAGTCGCCGGAGCGCCTTCAGCCGCCGGTTGGTGACACCCCCGGCACATATCGCTGGTTCTACCGGCATGGTTTTCCGGAAACTGCGGCGTGCCGCCAACTCCTGTTTCGTGGCACAGCAAGCAGTCATCTCGCCCCTCTAATGTGTGAGGTATGTTTGGAATACCGCCAGTTTCTGCGGCTGACTCAGCGCCTTCAGCCGCCGGAGCGTCTTCAGCCGCCGGTTGGTGACAACTCTGGCACATATCGTTGGTTCTACCGGCATGGTTTTCAGGGAATTGTGGCCCGCCGGCCCCTGTCTCGTGGCACAGCAAGCAGTCGTCCCGCCCCTCTAAAGTATGGGGAATGGCGGGGATGCCTCCCTCGGTAGCCGGAGCGCCTTCTTCGCCAACCGGCTGGTGGCAATCCCGGCACATGTCGCTGGTTCGGCCCTCATGGCTGGCGGGGATTTGTGTAGCGCCCCCTTCTCCGGTTTCGTGACAGATCATGCAATCATCCCGTCCCTCCAGGGGATGAGGGATGCTGGGGATGCCTTGAGCAACAGTGAAAGTTGGGATGAGCAACACAACCACCAAAGCGGCAAGCGCAAATCCCAGGTAACGAACAATGGATTGATTCATAACTTTAATTCCTCCCTTTTGTAGCTAAGGATTGTAAATCAAATAGATATTTCTGGCCCTACATAGGCAATCAAATTGAGCGGTTGCTTAATCCTTAGCCCTAACTTAGCCAGCCCCAAATGGTAAGGGCGACAACGGCAATACAGGTGATAATTCCAATAGCAATGGCAAATATTCGCTTGCTTGGGCGGACATGAGGGTTGCGATCAAAGAAAGGCAACAGCAAAAGTATAGCCGCGCCAACCCCCGGCCCCAGCACCCCTACAATACGCGGCACAAGCTTGAGGAACTGGTAAAGAAAGAGGAAAAACCATTCCGGCTTGGCATGTTCCGGGGTATGCAATGCGTCAGCCGGCTCCTCTAACCCGGCAGGAAAGAGAGAGGCCAGGATGATAAGAACAGCCAGCATAATGTACCAGGCAATAACTTCGTCCAATACATAATTTGGAAAAAAGGGCAATAACTTTTTCTTGGCCGGGGCCGGTTTATCCGGGTCAACTGTGGGGTCGGCCAGCCCTTGCTGGTGAAACAGGGTAATGTGGATAGCCAGAAAGGTTACCAGAGCGGCCGGCATCACCAGCACGTGCGCGCCAAAAAAGCGGCTTAGGGTGCGGGCGGTAATTTCTGTACCCCCGCGCATAAAGGCAATTGCTTGTTCTCCAATAACCGGCACCGCTCCGGCCACCTCGCTGCCAACAACAGTGGCCCAGTATGCTCGTTGGTCCCAGGGCAATAGGTAGCCGGTAAAGCCAAAGCCCAAAGTCACCGCCAGCAAAAAGAAGCCCACGCTCCAGGTTATCTCGCGGGGGGCTTTGTAAGCTCCCTGAAAGTAAACCCGCAGCAGGTGTAATATGCAGAAAAGGACCATCAGATTAGCGCCCCAAACATGGACGCTACGGATAAGCCAGCCAAAGTTTACCTCGTACATAATATAGAGGATGCTGTCGTAGGCCGCGTCGGGCGTAGGTTGGTAGTAGATCACCAGCAAAATGCCGGTGATAGTCTGAACCATGAAGAAAAAGAGGGTGATTCCCCCCAAATAGTAGGGACGGGCCGTGCGGGGGATTTCCACATGAAGCATGGCCTCCATCAGCTCGGCCAGCCGATAGCGGCCATCGAGCCAGTCCCAGGTACGCCAAATAAGTGATTTTTGAGTTTCCATATACACTCCCTCCTGAATGTAAAATTACAAATTAGAAAATAGAAATTAGACCGATGTAGACGTTTTTCTAATTTATAATTTCTTATTTCTCATTTCTAATTTCTGTTATTAGGCTTCAATTACGTAGATAGCATCGCCTTCTACGCTTAAAGCAAACTCAGCCAAAGGGGCAGGTTGCGGGCCGGAGATAATTGACCCGTTGACGGCATTAAAGCGGCCATCGTGGCAGGGACAAAGGATAATCTCCCGGCTCTCATCCCACTCAACAATACACCCCAGGTGAGTGCAAATAGCGGAGAAAGCCTTAAAGCCGCCCTGCTCTGTGTTAACTACCATCACCGGCTTGTTGTTACCCGGATAAACCTTACCCTGACCAACGGGGAGTTCTGCGGTGGTGCCAACCTGCACCCGACCGCCTCCGCCGCTTGCTGATCTGGCAGGCGGCCACAAGTAACCGATAATAGGAGTAAGCACTCCTCCCAACGTAGCCAAAATAGAAAAACCAAGCAGATAATTAATAAATTGACGACGCCCCATCGACATCCCTTGAATACCAGAACTGTTATTGGGCTGCTGTTCTTTTTCCATATAATTCCTTCCTTTCACAATGTGTGGCAAGAGATATTTGATGCCCAAGCGAGTAAAGTAAGTCGCCCGGCAGACAACACAAACTAACCGGCAACGGCGACACACCGCCACTGGTTCATAGCCTATCACATCTGGCAGTTTGGCACAAGGGATATTCATCCCATTTTTTATAGGACAAATCGGCACTTTACAAGATCATTTTGGCGCATCGTTACATACATCGTATAATGTCATTGGAAAAAACAGAAGATGGACTTTTGGCGCGAAATTTTCACTCTTAATCGAACAATTATCCAGTTTGTTTACGGGCAGGTTTTCTTTGTACTGGGGCTGGTTATCATCTGGCAATCCAGACGGCACAGCCGCTTAGAACTGGCCCGTAGTTTGGGTTGGTTAGGAGCTTTTGGGCTAATACACGGTTTGCACGCCTGGGGCGATATCTTTATCCCTATTCAGGCCCAGTATCTTAGTTATGTGTGGATAGAAACATTACGGTTAATCCAGGTTTTTTTACTGGCCTTTTCGTTTGTCTGCCTGTTTCAATTTGGAGCCGAAACGCTGTACCCCTTTTACCCGCGTTTGCGCTGGCTTCAAGTGGTCTCGGCAGGGGGGTTGATTGTCTGGATTACCGCATTATTGTGGATCAGCCAGGTGATTCGTTGGGAGTCGGAACAGTTGGTTGTATATGCCAACGTTTGGGTGCGCTACGCTCTGGGCTTTCCCGGCGCCCTGCTGGCGGCCTTTGGGCTTCACCAGCAAACGCGACAACGGATTCAATCGTGGGGATTTTTCCACATTGTCCAAACGTTTCAAATTGCCAGCCTTACTCTGGCCTTGTACGCTATCTTGGGAGGCGTGTTTGTGCCGCCGGCCCCCTTTTTCCCGGCAAACATTATTAATGAAGATGTAATAACCAACCTGATAGGAATGCCGCCCCAGGTCTTTAGTTCGCTGGCGGGTTTGGTATTGGTGGTCTCGGTTGTGCGCGGGTTGGAAATCTTTGAAATGGAAGTAGACCGGCGCATTGAGGAGATGGAACAGGCTCAGATTCTACAGGTTGAACGAGAACGGGTTAGCCGAGAATTGCACGACGGCGCCATCCAAACGGTGTATACCGCCGGGCTGATAGCCGAGTCGATGCGAAAAAAAGTGGATGAAGACAGCCTGCTGGCAACCCACCTGGAGCATGTAATCTCAGCTTTGCGTCATGCCATACGCGACTTGCGCCAGTTTATTGTTGAATTGGAAACTGATGTATCCGGCGAGAATCTGGTAGAGGAGCTGCGCAATCTGGCCGAAGACCCGCACCTCCAATCGCTCATAAAAGTAGAAATGTCCGTTGATTGCGCCGAGGACGATTGCCTGTCGCCAATCCGCACCACGCATGTGCTGGCCATTGTTAACGAAGCTCTCAGCAACGTTGTCCGTCATTCCCGGTCGCGTTCCGTATGGCTAACGGCCGAGCGATGCAACGGGCAATTGGAGATAACTGTAGCCGACGACGGCATTGGTTTTTCTGATGACCACGTAGCCGGCTTTGGTCTACGCAATATGCGCGACCGGGCACGCTTGCTGGGAGGGATGCTACACATCAAGCCCAGACCGTTGCAAGGCACGCAGGTGGCATTAACCATTCCCTGGGATGATCCACGATGAAAACACTGCGCATTTTATTGGTTGACGATCACGAAGTGGTAAGGATGGGGCTAACCACGCTGTTAGAGGATATCCCCGGCATAACGGTAGCCGGGGAAGCCGGGTCGGGTCAGGAAGCGTTGTTGGCCTGCGAGAGCCTTAACCCAGACCTGGTAATTCTCGACATTCGCCTGCCGGATCAATTAGGCGTTGATGTTTGTCGCCAGATTGCCAAACGCTGGCCCCACATCAACGTGATCATCTTGACCTCTTACGTTAATGAAGACCTTATTGCCGAGACAATTTTGGCCGGGGCTACCGGTTATGTGCAAAAACAGGTAGGCAACCAGGAATTGTTGCGGGCCATCGAAGCGGTCAGGCGCGGCGAGGCGTTGCTTGACTCAAAAGTGACTCACCGGGTTTTGCAGCGGATGCGCCGGACGGAGCATCTGCTTAAGGCCACCGCCTTTCAAAACCTGTCAAAACGAGAGATGGAGGTGCTGCACCTGGTATCACAGGGCAAGAGCAACCGTGAGATTGCCGGGGTTTTGTCTGTAAGCGAGAAGACAGTACGCAACCACGTCAGCAATTTACTTGACAAGCTGAACCTGAATAATCGGGTTGAACTGGCAACCTACGCCGTTAAGTACCATATTGCCACTTACCTTTCACCTGAAGAGTAAGGCAGTTTTGAAAATTAAATCATTCCAAAACTTGTCGTAAATTCGCGTGATGCGTGATAAAACTGCTTTTCACGCATCACGGATTTAGGGATAAGTATTTTTTTGGTACTGACCAGGGACAGGATTCTTCAGTCGATTTTAGGGGCTTGTTTGATTACCTCAATCAAATCGTTTACTTCGGTTACCGGGAACTGCCGGCTGGTTACTACTTGAATCTGCTCCCGCTGCGGATCCAAACGGATAATCTTGAGTTGAGGCAACAAACGTAGTAGTTTATTTAAAGAATAGAACCGGGCAACCTCAACATCAGACACATCCAATATAAGCACAGATGGTTGCGCGGCAGTAATTTGGGCTATAGCATCAGGTTCTTTAGGATCTACAATTTCAAACTCTGCCTGTTGCAGGTATTCTTGTAAACGATTGGCAACACCCTCGGCAAAGAGCGAATAGCCTGACAATATGATAATACGCCTCCGCACCATATCTCCCCCCGGCAGTTTAACGGTGGATGGCTTGCTAGTACAGCTTGGCGGAAGTCTTTCGGTAGTTACAAGCAGCGCGTTGCTTAGTTTATGGAGTGAAAAAGTGCACTTTTTCACTCCATAAACTACCGAAGGATTTACGCCGCCGTGTACTAGTTGTTGATTGACCGGATTGATAGTTTCGCCAGGTCTACTCTTGTGGCAGAAAGCGCTCTATTCTCAATCTCAAATTGAGGTTTGTAATTGTGGCAAAATTGAGGACAAAACGCGCTGAAGCCCCAAAATCATTGAGTAGACCTGTTTGTTAATTTACTCACAAACCGGCGCATCCGGCAACACCCATTAGTCCAAATTCCAAATGCACCTACGGGTAAGTAAAAAGATTACATAACCTACCTGAACAGGTAGTAAGATTTTAGAGCATGGCTGGGCGGTTACTTTTGCGACTGAGATCACGCAGGATCGAACGGGTCAAGCAGTCCGGTACGCATAGCGTAAGTAACGGCTTCCGTTCGGTTTTGAACATCCAGTTTTTGCATAATGTTCTTCATATGGTACTTAACAGTGTTCTCGCTAACAGACAACGCTTGAGCAATGGCTTTGTTCGGCAAACCATTCGCCACCAGGTGGAGCAGCTCAATTTCTCGTTCGGTCAGGCGTTTGGTCGATTCGGCCTTTCGAGTGGGAGGATTGGTTAAGCCCTTCATTAAACGGGCGGTGGTTTGCCGAGTCATAGCAGCCTCGCCCTGCTGCAACCCCTCTAACATCTCAATGAACTGTTTGGCATTAAGGCTTTTAAGCAGATAACCTTGCGCCCCACTCTTGGTGGCTTCAAACAAGTCGACATCGTCTTCAGAAACGGTTAGCATCACCACCTGGGTGTCCGGCATCTCCTCTTTGATCAAACGCAAAGCCTCCAGGCCCGTCATCTTGGGCATGTGGATATCCATCAAGACCAGAGCGGGTTGTAATCGCCGCGTGGCTTCAACCGCAGCCTGTCCATCGCCAACTTGTCCAACCACCTCAAAACCGGCTGCCTCCAGCAGGCTGATAATGCCATCTCGAAACAGCGAGTGGTCATCTGCTACCAATACACGCATCAAGTTAATCCTCCTCAAGCGGCACACATATTGTAATGCAGGTTCCGGCTCCCGGTTTAGAATTCAGGTTGAGTTCTGCATTGATTGCTTCGGCCCGTTCGCGCATTGTGCTTAACCCAAAGTGCGGGCAATGATCATCTAAGATATGATCCGGATCGAATCCCTGACCATCGTCTTTGATTGTCACCTTAAGCGCTTTGCCATTTGTCTGCAAATCTACACCGGCCCTGGTCGCCAAAGCGTGTTTGCGGACATTGGTCAATGATTCCTGGATGATGCGCAGCAAATGTAGCTTTGTTTCGGCTGTTAGCGGCAGGGGGTCTGCGGTTTGGGGGAGTACGAGATCAACCGGCAGGTTGCTAAGCCGGCTAAACTGGGCAGTGAACTCTTTGAGACAGGCGCGCAAATTAACATCGTCTTGTCCGGCCATCTTCAAACCCAGGATGGCCTCGCGCACATCAACAAACAAGCCGCGAGCCGCTTCTTCAAGCTGAAGCAGATTTTTATCGGCGGCTTCTATTTGGCCATTCTTAAGCATCAGCCGCACAGCCATAGCTTTGGTGTTAACGTATCCCAACAGTTGAGCCAGCCCATCGTGTAGTTCACGGGCAATGCGCCCGCGCTCTTCGGCTATGGCCCGCTGCCGTAATTTACTGCGCTCTTCCTGTTCGCGGGCGCGACGATCAAGTTTGTCTGCCATATGATTAAAAGCCCCGGCCAATTCATCCAGCTCATCGGTTGGGGCCGGCGGCAATGGCAAGCGCGTGGTAAAATGACCGGCAGCAAATTTTGCCAGAGCGGGTCGAAACGCCTCTACCCGCCGGACTACCAGCCAATGAATAAGCAAATACAAGCCCAGGGTAACAACCACCGTGCCCGCCATTGAAGCTACCAGGTCTAGCTCAAGGCTGTAATTAAGATGTTCTTCTATATTAATAGCAGACATGTCGACAAGCAGCATCCCAAGATGAGCGCCTTCTTGCGTATGACACCCGGCGCAATCCGAGTCGTTAGTCAGTGGAATGGCAATTCGCACAACGCTATCCAGGAGAGCCGGTCTGGCAGTTTGGGGTCGAGACTCAACCGAAAATTGGTGACACTCTTTGCAACCAGGCTCATCGCGTCGATAGGTTACGCCCACCGTGGTATCAAGACCACCCGCTATTACCCGGCCATCAAGATCAACAATCTGTACCTGCTGAACGGATTCCGTCCCTCCCATATCGTTTAGAGTTTGAGCCAGCATCTCGTGGTCGTTTATGAGCATTGCGTAACGCACGCTGCCCATTGCCACCTGGCCCAACTGCAACGCGGTTCTATGAATCTGATCTTCCAGCGCCCGGCGCTCGTACTGGTAACGCGCCAGCGATATCAAAACCAATACCAACAGAATTGGCAAAGCAACGCCTAAAGCCACCCTGGCCCGCAAACTCATCCCAAAGAAACGGAAACCAATACGAATCCCCGCATCCAGGCTATGCGCGTCCTTTTGAATTTTGATAGATTTATTGCCTAACGCCTTCATGCCGGATATTGTGCCATTACTATTAACAAGATTAATCTTATTTTTGTAAAATTTTTCACAACCTACCCTAAAGTATAGCATAAAAACCTGGCGGCTAACAGTGCCAAATGTCATAGATCAGAGATGACGGTATGATTTTTGAGATAATCACAAGGCCGGCCCAATTATTACTAACGGTATAAGTATGATAAAATTAAAAAGGCGTTGGTCTTGGTTTCGGCCGGCTAATGTTAAAACCATAATGCGTAACGAGTAATGCGTAACCTTTTATAGTATTACCTCGCAACATTTGCGTTATCCGCGAGAATCATTTGTTCATTGTTAATTGCTCATTGTTAATT
>JAJRVO010000726.1 GCA_024277275.1 Chloroflexota bacterium | reverse complement strand
TTGACTCGTTATCGTGTTCCATCATCGTTTCTCCGGTATTTGTTTGTCGTACAGATTTTATCAATGACGCCACTTTATGGGAAAAATCTATCATATGTGGAGCCGAAGCCAACCGCCCAACAAACAATTATAGTATTACCTCGCAACATTTGCGTTATCCGCGAGAATCATTTGTTCATTGTTAATTGCTCATTGTTAATTTGCGGCTTGCCGCGCTATGCATTGCAAGTTATTTATTCCAGCAGCAACCTTAGCCGGGCCGAGTGGAGATGGCAAATAGCCACGGCCAGGGCGTCGGCGGCGTCGTCGGGGCGGGGGATGTCGTCCAGAGACAACAAAAGTTTGACCATTTGCTGGATTTGTAATTTGTCGGCGCCGCCGTAGCCGGTAATGGCTTGTTTTACTTCCAGGGGTTTGTACTCTGCAACCGATAAACCGGCGTTGGCCAGGGCTAACATCGCCGCGCCGCGTCCATGTCCCACGGCCAGGGCCGTTTTGGCGTTTTTGCTAAAAAACAACTCCTCAATAGCCGAGGATTCCGGCTGCCACTGCTCGATAATCCCGGTCAGGTCGCGGTAAATTATTTGCAACCGCTGCGGCAGGGGCGTCCCGGCAGCGGTGGTGACAACACCGCCGGCAACCATTACCAGGTCATCGCCGTCGCCTTCTACCACCCCCCAGCCGGTAATGGCTGTGCCGGGGTCAATCCCTATAACGCGCACGCTTATCCTAAACCGCTGCCAGTTCGGCCAGGGCTTCATCGGTGATGCTGAGGCCGGAGTAGACTTGCTGCACATCATCCAGGTCTTCCAGCGTCTCAACGATGTTCATAACTTGAAGCGTTTCTTTTTTGCCCAGCTCGATTTCATTTTTGGGAAATTGTGACAGTTCGGCTTCAGAAACATTCAGGCCGGCCTCGGCCAGGGCCGTATTGACCGTATGCAAATCGCCCGCTTCGGTGTAGACCTCAAAAACGTCATCACTTATTTCAACATCATCCGCTCCGGCATCAACGGCTATCATAAATACTTCGTCGGGGTCCTGGTCCGTCCGGTCGATGGTGATGTAGCCTTTGGCGTCAAACATCCAACTCACGGCTCCGGCTTCGGCCATGTTACCCCCTTGCCGGTTGAACACCTTGCGTATATCGGCCAGGGTGCGATTACGATTATCCGTGAGGCATTGAATTAAAATTGGGATGCCGTGCGGCCCGTAGGCTTCATAAGTTACCTCCTCAACAACGCCGCCCGCAAGTTCGCCGGTGCCTTTTTTTATGGCCCGTTCAATGTTGTCTTTGGGCATATTGGCCGCTCGTGCCTTGTCAATGCACATACGGAGAGCGGGGTTTGCGGTAGGGTCGCCGCCATTACGGGCGGCAACCATAATATCACGGGCCAAACGAGTAAAAATCTTGCCCCGCTTGATATCCTCCGCCCCTTTCTTGCGTTTAATGGTACTCCATTTACTATGTCCGGACATATCAACACCTCTCTGTGAACTTGACCAGTTAATTCTGGTTGGTTGAAAGTAGTGGGTATTATATCACCAAGCGTAAAATCTGACCAGAGTTTTAGAAGGCGTAGTGGCCGAAATCGTCCAAACCTTAGAATTATTTTGCAATGCTCCTGTGGCTGCCCCTTCTAGCTTGACATAGTGTTAAAAACCCGGTAGACTAAAAGTTGTAATATTATGTCACGTTAGGAATATCTAAAACTCATGGCTGCACGCAAAAAAAAGGCTCAATCATCTCCCGTAGTTGAACAAATAAGCCGGGTTTATCCCTATCAGCGAGAAATTATTGGGGCTGGGTTGTTACTATTCACCGTCATTACTTTTCTTGGTCTTTCTTCATTGACCGGCGGCACGTTTAGCGACTGGTGGGCCAATCTCTTTGGTCAATTATTTGGTTGGGGGGCTATTCCGGCGGCGGCGCTGTTGGGGCTTTTTGGGGCGCTGCTTACCTTTGGTCGTCTTAGAGAAGAACCGAACCCCTTGCCGCTCGACATCATCATTGGGGTAGAGTTGCTGTTTATTGTGACTTTGGCCTTAACTCACTTGCTGGCGGTTGAACCGGGCGAATACGCGGTGCGATTGGCGCGTAACGGCGGCGGCGGCGGTTTTGTAGGTTGGGGGGTTAGCAATTTTCTCGTTGACCTGGTGGGGCCGTCGCTGGCTCTTTTTTTCCTGGTAATGATTGGTTTGGCCGCTTTGGGCGTGACGTTTCGTATGACTATGGTTGAGGCTGCCGATTGGGCCGAGCAGGCCACAGAGTGGGCCAGAGGTCATTTAGACAAGTACCAACCCGACGAGGACATTGTTGAGGACGATACCAGAGCCAACTTGTTCTTGCCCAAAAAGCAGAAAAAAGCAGCCATAGTTGAGCAAACTATGCAGCCTTTAGCGCCGCCAACAATGACGGCGGAAGCCGCCCTGACCGCTATGCCCAGAGCCAGAAGGCCGCTACCCCCGCTTGATTTATTGGCCCCGCCGGCCAAAGACCCATTCCGCGGCGCTAATGCCCGCTACCAGGCCCAACTTATCGAGGAAACTTTGCAGGGCTTTGGCATTCCGGCCGAGGTAGCCGAGATTAATTCCGGGCCTGCCGTAACTCAATTTGGCCTGAAACTGGGTACCACCGAACGAAAACTCCCCGATGGGACAATACTCCAGCAGCGGGTGCGGGTAAACAAAGTAGTCGCCCTTAATAACGACTTGGCCCTGGCCCTGTCTGCGGCCCCCATTCGCATCGAGGCCCCGGTTCCCGGCCGTCCCCTGGTCGGCATAGAAGTACCCAATGCGGACAAAACGATGGTCTCGTTGCGGGGCGTTATTGAAGACAAAGGCTTTAAAAAACGCAAAAAACCTTTGCTGGTAGCGCTGGGAAAAAATGTGTCCGGGCAACCGGTGTCGGCCTCTCTGTCTGAAATGCCGCACCTGCTTATTGCCGGAGCTACCGGGTCGGGTAAATCAGTTTGCATTAATACTATTATTTCGACGCTGCTCATTACCCATGACCCGGACCAACTTCGTTTTTTGATGATTGACCCCAAAATGGTTGAGTTGACCAGCTACAACGGCATACCCCATTTGATTGCCCCGGTTGTAACCGATTTTGAACAGGTGGTGGGCGCTTTAGCCTGGATTACGCGAGAGATGGAGCGTCGCTATAAATTATTTGCCGCAGCCGGAGCGCGAAGCATTGCCGGGTACAACCGGAAAATTGGGGCCAAAGGAGAGCGACTGCCTTACATTGTGGTGTTTATTGATGAGTTAGCCGACCTGA
>JAJRVO010000725.1 GCA_024277275.1 Chloroflexota bacterium | reverse complement strand
CCCCAGGACACCGTCTTTGCCCGTGATAGCTTGCCCTGATTGCACTGCCTTCAGGGCTGCTTCAAAATCAAACTTCTCTGCCATTGGTCAATCCTCTTTCCGTTAAGATTAATGGATTGACACAGAATTTTTAACACTCCCGGAGAAACTCGAAAACGTGGCTTGATTTATGCGACAACTATCTTGCAAAACACCGATGAGTGCTTTATCCAAAAACATAATGCGAAATGCCAGAGCGCTAGATTTAAAGTTTACATGCGGAGAAATCAGCTTGAATGAGTTTCGAATCAGGCTACAAAAAACCCCTGATCTCCCCGAGTCTGTTCAAAATGAAGATATTCCGATAATTTGGGAAGGGCTGCGAATGACAACAAGTTATGCGTCGCATTTATGGGGCAACACAATGTTAACTGGACGAGTATTAGACCTCATTAAGCAAAGCTGATACCACATTATCTCGTTGGTCACACTAACTCGCACGAGGGTCGTGATAAAAAATACGTTGCCTTTCTCCTCAGACTTGCAAGTGCTGCTAATGCAGAAGCGAAAAGATATGCAGTAGCCGGGACAGGTACTGGAGAAATACGATATAAATTTCCTACGCTACCTCCGCTTCCCAGACCAGTTGACTCCGTGATGAGCATTGATCCATCTGTATCAAAGGTCATGTAGCCGGATGCACTGGTGTCGAAGTCGAATCCACTGGCAAAAATTGATGCAAAGCTGTTTTCATCAATGCGAATGATTTGATCACTAGCCGCACCGCTTTCGTTTCCTTGCGCAATTACAAACAGGTCATTTCCAAATGCGCCATATGGATCGAAGGCCAATCGTGTAATGTCCTGATTCGCTCCTACTAATCCATTGATATTCGTAAAGACACTCATCCCGCCTGAAGAATTTACTGCAAGCACGGTGTTGTCTTCAAAGTTCAATGTAAAAAGGCCGCCCCCAAAACCACCTGTCGGGTCAAAAGCGAGTCCCTGGGCGCCAGGAAGAACGCCAGGCGTTACGGCGAACGTACGAAAACTACCATCGGGATCAATCTTGATGATTCCTTTGAACAGCGCTGCAACATACATTGATCCGCCGTACGGGCCATTTGGCGCGAAGGCAATATCAAAAGGGTCGTACCGCCCGAAAGGACCAGGCAAAGGCGGGAATGTAGCGAACACACTGGAGACGCCATTCGGCTCAATACGAAAAACCTCGCTGGTGGACCCGGAGACAGCGTACAGCTTGTTACCAAAGTTACCCATAGTGTCAAACTTGATTCCGAATGGTTCGCCAATGCCTGTGATGGCAAAGGGAACAACATCGCCTTGACTGTCCAGATAATAAATGGCTTCGTCACCATTGGGCCCTCCGCCAACTGGATTACCCATCTCTGCCATGTATATGCGACCTGGATACTGTGCGTTTGGCGAAATAGCCAACGCCGAAGGGTTGATCGTTTGGGCGGGCAATCTGGTAATCGTATATCCGTTGGGAATGGATACTGGAGCTGAGTGGACGTTAATACCAAGGCATGTCAGAAATGCCGCAGCTACCCAGGAATACGTTCGTTCGTTGAGCATGTGATTCACCTGATGTTGATTTGTTTGGAAGAAAAGTATTTGTCTACCGGTACTGGAACAACCATGGTCAAGTTACGCAGATCTTCAATCTGCTCGGGTACTTTTCCCCTAGGAAAGTAACCAGTTTTCATACGTGCGCTATCTCTCTGATTCGCTTTTCGTTGATTGTCTGGATTCTCCAACCATGGTCGGTTTGCATCATCATCCAGTACAGCAGACCGCCGCGATTGGATGTTCCGATCACCGTATTGTCTGAAGACGAGTTGCTTGAATTGGACGGGATGTGGTGAATGGCTCGTGGTTTCCCGTCTTTCCGGCCGAATATGACCAGTCGTTTCATTTTTTTACCTCACTTAGATAGCCTTCAACGATCATAATGACGTTAAAAGCAGGCATTCTGTTTGCTAGTAGGAGATATTGAAGGAACTACGCGACTATCTACGTCGCGACATAGGGAAACTGATAGAGTTTGTGTTTCCGGTTCGGGCTGATGAGCCCATACCAGCGACTCATCGGTTTAGTCAAATGTTACTTGATGTTGATAGGGCTATCCGCAGGCAAGTAACGACCGGCCATCTGCCGAGCGGTCTCTTCAAATTCATCACGCAAATATTTTGGTTCCAGAATTTCAACCTGTGCGCCAAATGCCAATAACCACCAGCGCAGCTCGGATGTGTCCGGTACTGTTGCACTGAGTTCAATGCATCCATCGCCCATTGGCCTGAGTGTTTGATTTTCAGCGAGTGGCGTTTCATAAAGATGCTCAGCCGCATGACTGTCGAAAAGCACCTTGATTGAAAGAAGTTCCGGAGAATACGGATAGGCAAAGGAGGATTCGTTCTGGATATATTCAGTCAAATCAAAATTAGCGGGTCTGTTTGCAGGTTGATCAAGAAGCTTCGGGTTACTCATTCGGTGTAGCGCGAGGTGGCGCAGGTCGGTGTACTCCCACAGCGTACAAACGAGATAAAACACACCGTGCCTGATAACCAGTCCGATCGGATGAACAGTACGATGGCTTGGTGCATCATCACCCCTGGGTTGATAGTTACATTCTAACTGCTGGCTTGCTAACAGTGCTTCATAGACGATCCGGCGAACATCGTTGCTGATATTGGCAGGCATGAGGGAAGGCCCTCGGTCAACTAATCGTACTTTTTGCCGCCAGTGAGTGAATTGTGTCGATGACAATATTTCTTTTGCCCGACTGAAATAACCTTCCAGAAGTTTCAGGATAGAATCAGGCAACAGCGGTTTCAGGTAATCCTGTGCGAGCAACAAGGTGAGGGCTGTCGGTACGTTCATCGCCGGAATTTCGAGTGCTGAACCGGTTTCCAACCAGAACCAGTAGTTGGTCTGTCCCTCTCGAGTACAGTCCAGTGAAAACAGGGCAGACAAACCATCAAGGTCGCGCTGGATGGTCCGGATATTCACATCGTGACCAAGGTCCCTCAACTTCGCTCTGAGTTCGGGTGTGCTGAGCCGGTTGGGATAGCGGGGAAGACAGCGAAGCATCTCCCACTGCCGATGAATGGTGTCTGCTGCACGCCTCATGCTTGGATCCTCATATCCATCCACCCATCATAGCCAGCGGCTACGACTAAATAAGTCGTATGTTACGACGTAATTAGTCGTATGGCACCCTATAGTGACCGCTATTAGATGAAGTATGTGGGATGCGGAGGTGATCAATGGAGTTATTTGAACGGTTCAGGGAACCGGAGCGATGCCATGATCCGCATCGGGACATTGTCAGATTATGGTCGTTACGCATGCTGTCCTGGATCGGGGTCGGAGCGATTCTCAGAGAAACTTATCGTTGTTGTCCGCTTGAGGAACTGCTGGGCTGGTTGGGTTTATTGCCTGAAGATCCCCAAGACCAGCCTCCAGATAGTACGCAGTTGAGCAAGAAATTGGTGGCGCAGCGGGTGATGCTCGAGAAAAAAAAGCCGGAAATTGTCGAACCGCTCAAAACCAACCTGGAGTTGCTCGCGGCGGCACTTGATCTGAGCGAGATAGAGAGGGAGTGCTTAGGTTTCTGTGTGCTACTAGTATCGCATGAGCGGCTTCGTGAGGTAGTTGGTCTGTTCTCAATGACGGATTCGACAATACTCAATGATGTAGTGGGTACCGCTCTGGGGTACCAGGCACATGAAGTGCGCAGAATGTTTTCACGGCAGGGCAATCTGTTGACAGCGGGGATGATTCGGCTCGATTTCGAAAGCACCAGCGCAAGTAGCGTGTTCTGCCTGATGGAAGGATTGGTCAATGTACTGGGACAGCCCTATCAGTCCGCGGAAGAAATTCTTGGTTGCTTTGTAGACAACGCCCCCGGAGCAACACTGACCCAGACAGACTATCCGCATCTGGCACAGGACAGTGAAATTCTGCGCGGCTACCTGAAGGGTGTACGCAGAAGCGGGCTGACAGGTGTCAACATACTGGTGTACGGCCCCCCGGGTACCGGCAAGACGGAATACGTGCGCATGCTTGCTGCAGAGCAGGGATCGAGACTTTTTGAGGTTCAGTCCGAGAAATGGCCGCAAGGGACGCTGAAGCCCGATGATCGTCTGTCCGCCTGTAAGTTCGCACAAAAACTGCTGGCGAATACTCCGGATACGATACTGCTGTTCGACGAGATCGAGGATGTGTTGGACTCATGGGCACAGCTCTTTGCCAAATCCCATGTATCGAAACAGCGCATCAACAGGATCCTGGAGCATAATGCCGTTCCAACGTTCTGGGTTTGCAATAACCACAGGGTCGTTGCGCCTTGGCAGCTGCGCCGGTTTGATTACGTATTGCGGATGCCGTGCCCGCCAAAATCTATACGTCACAAAATCGCCGAACAGGCTTTTGTAGAACTGAACATGCCCGCAAGCGATATCAAGGCAATTGCCAAAGAGGGAGCCGTGGCTCCGGCCCATATTGTAAAAGCCAGTCGAGTAGCACTGGCTGCACAGCAAGGTGGCTATGCCGACGCCGGGGTTGTTGTTCAGCGATCTTTGACCAACCGGTTGAAAGCCTTGGATCAGCGGCACCAGCTTTGTGTTCCGAAGAGCACGCAGATTCCCTTGAGTCTCGATTTCTACAACACCGACTGTGATCTGAAACCGCTGCTGGATAGATTGGTACGGAATGCTCGGGGAAGGGTATGCCTCTATGGGCCGCCTGGTACCGGCAAGACCAGTCTTGCCCGGATCATTGCTGAGACGGTCGACCGGACACTGATCAGCCGGCAAGCATCGGATCTTCTGAGTTGCTATATCGGGGAAACGGAAAAGAATATTCGCCGGATGTTCGAGGAAGCGATTGACGAAGATGCCGTCCTCCTGATTGATGAAATCGAAAGCTTCATCAGCGATCGGAGCTACGCACAGAGGAACTGGGAGATCAGCCAGGTCAACGAGATGCTGGTGGGCCTGGAGTCATTCGATGGTCTGGTCATCGGCGCAACGAATTTCTTTGAACGACTGGACAGCGCTGCTTTGCGGCGGTTCGATTTTAAGATCGAGCTAGGCTATCTGAAGTCCGATCAGGTAAAGAAAATGTTTGATGCTCTCCGCAAGAGAAATGAAACAGCCCAAACTGAAATCCCGGGTTTTTTGCAGAGACAGCTACGAGGACTCACTTGCTTGACCCCGGGGGATTTTGCTGTTGTTGCTCGGCGCATGCAGATCCTTGGGAGTCAGTATTCACCGGAGGAACTGGTGGCTGTATTGGCCGCGGAGTGTATCAATCGTGAAACGCACGAAATCAGGATCGGGTTTATGGCAAGCGTATAACGTTGTGGGAGATTTGTAGGAGACGTATATCACCCGTTATGATCATTTGTGGTATGGGCGGTGCCGCTGACTAAATAGAAAAGTACGGATAGCACTGAAAATAGCGAAAGGGGATTTTGCCTACATTGCTCGCATATGGAAGTTGCCGGACCAAAACGTAGCCTTTCGGCAGCAATTCACGGTTCTCGGCGAGGGCGTTCAGATTTCTGTGTCAACGTCGTGTTGCATAACTCATAAGATCAAAGTTTCAGCGCCGTATCAAGTCGGCCTTCAAAAAATATCGATAACTGCGAGATGGTGAGATTCCAGTTCTGGATCGGCATGGTCCAT
>JAJRVO010000724.1 GCA_024277275.1 Chloroflexota bacterium | reverse complement strand
CCCCCCCTACTTCCTACTTCCCAATGTCTCTGGCTAAGAAAGGCTGATTTTTCCGACTTTTGTCTGGCCAGGTTGCAACTTGAGTTAAATATAAAAGGCGAGAACACAAGAACACGACGGGCAAAACCAAAACGGCCGGCACCCGTTGTATCTTGTATCTTCGCCTTGCTTATGGATGGACCCACATCTACGGCATCGGGATGCGAATATCCTGCTATTTTTTTGTTGTATAGATTTGTATTTTAAACCAAGTCGGACTAAAGTGTTTGCAGCATTTGACTATTTTGTTGGACAAAACGATGGTTCAGAATTTACCCCCCCATCCAATATCCGGCAGCCTAAACCAAACGCGTCTAACGCGCTATAATTACTGGCGCACCGGCTACGGATCGAGCATTTCCCCCAACCTTGATTTCTACATTGTTCAGGCCGGCGAGTATCACTGCAAGCCCAACTACGCTACCGGCAGCTTTGAACATACCGAGCACGCCCAATTCTTTTACCATCTGTCCGGCGACGCTAACTTTGAATATCCGGATCGGCGGGTATCGGTCTCTGGCGGCGACATCTTCATTGTGCCGCCTCGTCATCTGTTTGCCTACAACTCTCTCCAGAAAATGAAATATCACTGGTTTGCGCTTGAGGGAAACTGGCCCCAATTTATCGGCAATCCTAAAATATTAACCTTTTCACTTGGGGGCGACTCTGCAATTGAGGATATGTTTGTCGAAATGCGAGAAATTCTCATTTTACGCAGTCCGGGCTACTCGCTGCGAGCCATTGGCGTTTTTTATGAATTAATGGCCCGACTGGAGGAAATATGCGGCGACTCCGCTGCCCCGGAGTCGGCCTATCCTGAAACTGTCCGCAATGCCATCATCTATCTAAGAGAAAAGTATGCAGAACCTTTCAACGCCGCTGAAACCGCGACAACTGTGGGGTTAAGCGCCTCACACCTGCGTGCTCTTTTTGAAAAGTGGCTGGGCGAGTCGCCCAAACGGTTCCACACGCGCTGCCGCATTAACCAGGCCAAACGGCTCTTAAGCGAGCCAAACCTGGCTGTTGCCGAAGTTGGCTACCACGTCGGTTTTTTAGATGTGCATCACTTCTCGCGGGTTTTCAAGCAAATCACCGGGGTTGCCCCCAGCCGCTACGCCGAACGTAAACACGGCTCACAATAATAGCCCCAATACATTCCGACTCGTTCCTATCTCTGCGTGGGAATGCCTACCTGGACGCTCTGCGTCCCCCGTGCTTGCCGATGCAAAACATTAGCGCCTAAGTCAAAACGGTCACATTTTCATTTATAGAACAAACGTGCTATTATTCTCATCAAAACTGTCATTATTTAGGAGAGACAATTGACCTCTAAAGCCTCAGCCATTACCTTAACCCCAACTCTTGCTCGCCGCCTGGCCATTACCCGCCAGCGGCTGACCAACCCCCGGCCAGACCCTACGCCGGACGGTATGATGGAGGTGTTCAGTAACCTGGGCTATGTTCAAATCGATCCCATTCGGGCCGTGGAACGCACCCAGTTTTTGGTGTTGTGGAGTCGACTGGACAATTATGACCGCGCCCATCTCGACACGCTGCTGTGGCGGGATCGCAAGCTCTTTGAATATTGGGCGCACGCCGCTTCCATCGTTCTGACCGAAAATTATCCCATCCACCATATACAGATGCGTTACTTTGGCCGTAACAACAGCGGTTGGAATCGACGCGCCCGGACCTGGCTGGAAGCAAATGAGGCTTTCCGGCAGCATATCCTGGCTCGACTCCGCGAGGAGGGACCCCTTTCCGCCACCGAGGTTGAGGATTTATCGGTTGCGCCCTGGACCTCAGGCGGCTGGACCACCGACCGCAACGTTAGCCAGACGTTTAGTTTTATGTGGGAACAAGGCGATATCATGGTCGCCGAACGGAATGGCTTGCGGAGAAAATGGGCGCTGGCGGAGGATCACTTGTCGCAGTGGGCCAACCACCGGCCATTGCCCGACGCGGAAGTCGTCCGGCGCGCCATTCAGATATCGCTCCGCGCTCTGGGGGTAGCCACGGCTAAACAGATTAATACCCACTTTATTAAGGGGCATTATTTCCGCCTCAAGGAAACTCTGGCCGAATTGGCAGCCGAAGAACGCATCATCCCCGCGTCAATCAGCAATGGCCAAACAACCTGGCCCGGCCAGTGGTACATCCACGCCGAAGATATCCCCTTGCTGGAAAAACTATCTGCCGGGGAGTGGCAACCTCGCACCACGCTGCTTTCCCCTTTCGACAACCTGATCATCGACCGGGATCGGACAGAACAGATGTGGGATTTCCACTTTCGGATTGAAATTTACGTGCCAAAAGCCAAGCGGCAATACGGCTACTACGTGCTGTCCATCCTGCACGGAGATCAATTAATTGGTCGCATCGACCCAAAAATGGATCGCAAAACAGGCAAACTCCACATCAACGCCGTTCACGCCGAGCCGGATGCGCCGCAGGACAAAGCTACCGGCCAGGCCATCGCCGCCGCCATTGAAGAACTGGCTCTGTTTTTGGAGGCAAAGGAGATTGTGTACAGCCCGCAAGTTCCTGTGGGCTGGCAGCGGGGATTGCGTTGAAGCTTGCTGCAAAAATTCAAGAGGTTGACTTAGGCTATAACTTAGTCTACAATCCAAATAGTAGTCTTGTTATAAGCTGTCTACAAAGGGAATAAGTCATGTCTACGGTTCAGATTAAAACAGAGTTGCCCTTTAACGAATTGTTAAAGGCAGTTGAGCAGTTAAGTTTGCCCGATCTGGAACAACTGATGTCGCAGGTTATGAGGCGTTTCATTGACAACCTTAATGAAAGAGTTACAGATTCGTCCACCCGCTTATGTCTGAGCAACGTGTAACGGCCAAACAGAGACAGATTGTAGCCGAGCGGGCGCAACATTGTTGTGAGTACTGTCGCTGTCAAGCCCGTTTGACCACACAATCCCTTTCGGTGGAACATATCGAGCCTCGCAGCCAGGGCGGAAAACTGCGTTGGATAACCTGGCCCTGGCCTGTCAGGGATGCAATGGTCACAAGTACACCAAAACCAAAGGCTACGATCCGGCCAGCGGTGAAGTTGTGCCGCTGTATCATCTAAGTCGCCAAAAATGGCATGAGCATTTTCGGTGGAATGATGATTTTACCTTGATCGTGGGTTTAATCTCAATCGGACGCGCCACCATCGAGACGCTACATTTGAGTAGAGAGGGTTTGGTCAATTTACGCCGGGTTTTGTATGCAATGGGAGAACATCCTCCGCAAGAAAATATGTAGACGGAAAGGCGACAAACTCTAACCCCAAGAATACCCAGAAAAAGGCTCACCAGACACAAAGTCCGCATCGCCGAACTGAAAGCCGAGTTGGCCCGGCTACGGGAGAAGGTTAACCTGACCGAGGCCATAATAAAAACCTGACGGGTTTCAAAAACCTGTCAGCTTTGGCAAGCGAACTTGAAATAAAGCCCTATCTGACCGACATCCAGTCAGATGGGGCTTTGTTGTAGAGTTCTTTACACCTTAATATTCGGGTAGAATAAGACATTGCCCGGCGCTAATGTGGTTTGGGTTATCAAGACCATTGATTTGGCCCAGAGCATTGGGTGAAATGTCATAGCGACGGCCAATGCTGTACAGGGTATCACCGGGTTGAATGATGTAGTCACAGGAGCCGGGTGATGCTGCCGGAGCAGAAGGCGCCGGCTTAAAGGCAAATGGCGGGCTTTGCGGGGAATATTGAAAACGGGATGGTGGCGGGAAGGGGGGAATGGGAATGAGCAAAACATGCCCTTTCTGTACAATAGCCGTTTGCTCAAGATCATTGACCTGGGTCAGGAAAGAGATTGGGAGGTGACAAGCGTCAGCGATGCCGGCCAGGGTGTCGCCTGCCTGGATAATATAAACGTTGGGGCCGTAGCCATGTTGCTTGGGGATAAAAAGCGCTTGATTAGGGAAGACGTAACCGGGCGGGTGCAGATCATTGACTATGTTGATAAAGTGGGAGGCTATCCCAAATTTTTGCCCGATGCTGTAGAGCGTATCCCCTTGTTGGACTCGATAGCAGGACCCCAATGTTGCTCCGGGCGGAATATCGGTAACGGGCGGAACGGGGGTGGTGGTAGGCATTGGTGGGAGAGACGTAGGCGCGACGGGCGTTGCAGCAGGCATTACCAGAGTAACCGCAGGCACAATGGTAGGGGTATCTGGCAGAGAGCCAGGGGTAGAGGTTGGTCCATCGTTGTTGTGTTCATCAGTTGGTATAACGGTAGGTGTGGGGGAGGACGTATTGGGAATTGGGGTAAGGGTAGCGGCCGGTTGATCTGTAGCCTGGCCGACTGTAATCTGGCCGGATTGGTCAGTCAGCGGAATATCTTGACTATCGCCGGTTGCCAGTTGAGTTTTGACAAAGGTTAGTTGACTGCTTCCTTCAGCAACAGCTTGAAAGGTTATAATAGCCAATACACCGCTACCATTCGCCGGTGGCGTAGCGCCAAGTTGGGTCAGAGCGTAACGAGCTATCCCGATTACATTGTCAATCTTATTAGCCACGACAAAATCGGGCGACAGGAAAGCTCCCGGCTGAATTTGAATGCCATCTTTGTCAGAGTTAGCATCCTGAGCTTGAAGAATATCAGGATTAAACTGCAATTCAATTTCAGTAGCAGACAGGTTGCTGACATTATCAATTTGAATTTCAATTGCTACTATATCGCCAACGTGGAGTTGTTGTTTAGGCGGTTGCAGCCGAATTACCGGGCCATTTTGGGCTGCTATTGCCTCGGGTACAAGCGAAATAGTATCATTAGCCAAATTAGCGGGTTGAGACAACGCGCAACCCGTTAGCAATAAGACTGAAGCGCCAAGCAATAAAAACCAAACCGGAACGATGGATTTTTTCACGGCAATCCTCCTGACGCCCAACCTCGTTCCCAAACTCCAGTTTGGGAACGAGGTTGGGCATCGTCCGGGGCGTATGAAACCCCGTTTCATAAGTGGCTACTGAAGAGAAAAATACTATGTCAACTTAACATAGTGTATCACGGCTTGCAAAATAGGTAAAGTTGGGTGTGGGTGGGGATAAAAACATCAGCAGGTAAACCGGCCCCCGCCTCGTTCCCACGCAGAGCGTGGGAACGAGGCGGGGGCCATCCGGGCATGTGAAGCCTCGCTTCATAAGCGACTATTTCCAATCGTTTACCGGACCTTTTTGGTGGTAATTGTTAGCCACAATAACCAGATCAAAAATATCAACCAGACCGCTGGCGTTGATGTCGGCAGCCGGGTTGTCACTTTGATAATAAGAGGCAATCAAAGCCAGGTCAAAGATGTTGATCAGCCCATCCTTGGTTACATCGCCGCCGGGTAGAGTGATGGCGCCCAAATCCTCTTTGGGTGAATCATACCAGCCTACCAGATAACCGCTTTGCACGGCCTGCAAACATTGGTAGCTTTCGGTCGCAGATCGCAGAATTTTAAAATTACCGTCGGCCTCGGTTGTCACGACCGGCGCATCGGGGATGGTCGTAGAGCAGGGTTCTTGACTCAAGAAAATAGTGGTATCGCTGTGATCGGCGCGACCTTGCAGCAGTACCGTGCCGGAGATAACAGTAATTTCATCGCCGATGACCTGCATGACAGCAGCCAAAGCATCGATACGGGGAGTAACCCGGCCATTGCGATTATCTGTAACCGGTGTTCCCGTCTCTTTCAGGATGGTTTTGATCTCGGCCGGGGTTAAATTTGGGTTGGCTTGTAACACCAGGGCGGTCACCGCAGAGGCGTGAGCCGTCGATAACGAGGTGCCGGAGCCGCTGCCTTGTTCACCACCCAGGCCGGCTGACCTGATCAACACTCCGGGAGCCAGCAAATCCAGAGCCGTACTGCTGTTGCTGGAACAGGCTACCTGGTCAGCCACGATAGGTTCATTTCCACAGGCCGGCCAGTTGATACTGCTTAGATCGCTGTCATGAACATTACCTATGGACACAACCCCGGAAATACAGGCAGGGGACATCATCTCCTCAGTTTTGCCGCCATTGCCGGAGGCGGCAAAGATGGTGATGCCTGACTGTCTGACTCTTTCAACCGCCACGGCGTAGAGCATTGTGTTGGCATCGGCCTGGTTGCACACCCCACTGTAGCTGCCGCTGCCCAGGCTCAAGTTTATCACCTTGATATTGAGACTGGACTGGTTGGCCGCCACCCAATCCAGCCCGGCCAAAACGTCCGAGGTGAAACCTGAGCCATTGCTTCCCAGCACACGAACGGCCACAATACCCGCACCGGCAGCAATACCTTGCGGACTAATCTGACCCTGGCCGGCAATGATACCGGCAACCTGGGTGCCATGCCCATTTTCATCTTGAGCGCTACCGCTTTCTTGGGCGTTATCAGGCGGGCAATTGTGATGATTAAAACAGTGTTGGGCAATGATATTACTGGACAGGTCGGGATGGGTCGTGTCAACGCCTGTATCCAGTACGGCCACGTTGACGCCGCTTCCTGTAAAACCAAAATCGCGCCAGACATCATCGGCGTTGATCAAGGCTGCGCTCTCGGTTAAGACGGCTTCAACCGGCATATCCAAAGCAACAGCTTCCACCTCGGGCCGCTCAAGTAGAGCCGCCAACCCTTCTTTAGTCACCTCGCCGGCCAGACCGGGTAAGGCTTTGTATTTGTGAATCAGGTGAAAGTCTTCGGTGGATAGGTCACTCAGAATGTCGTTTTGAGTCCGGGCAATTTGTTGAGCCTGGACAGTTACCTCGGTCCCCATCTCGGGCGAGTGCAGGGCAACGATCACTCTGGCAGTTGGCTCGGTTGCCAAGACCCTTTCGATACTGGCAGTTACCTGGGGCGATTGGGCCAAAGCATAGCGGTTAGAGAGTGTCAAAAATATTGTCAATCCAACGGTCAGGGTCGTCAGAACTGCGCTCTTACCTATTCTCATTTATCCATTCTCTCCCAAACTCCAGTCGCCTATGCTTGTTCTTAAACTCCAGTCACCCATGCTCGTTCCCAAACTCCAGACACCCATTCTTGTTCCCAAACTCCAGTTTGGGGACGAGGTGAAAGCGAGTTGTCTTTCCATAAAGTGTTGTTTATACAAGAACTCTTATCAAGGCAATTTTGTATGTTCTTCAAGTTGTTGCAGTTCTGTGCGAGCCATCGTATTATCGGGATTCAGGGCCAATACGCGCTGAAAACAGATACGCTTTTCTATCTCTTGCTGCGCTACCTGGCCTTTACCCAACCAGGCTTCTCCATTGGCCGGGTCAAGCTCGATGGCTAGGCTGAATAGTTCATAAGCTCTCTGCATGCTGCCCTGGTTCAAGGCGTAATTTCCCTGTTGAGTTAACAAGGCTGAAGAGCGAATGGAAGAACGACCAGCGCCCGGAATTTTACGGGAGGAAGTACGGGCGTCGGCCGGTATTGTGGCTGCCTGTTTTGAACGTAACAACAGAAAAGCAAGGCTAATAAATAAACCTACACCTAACGCGACTTTTCCCCACCACTGCCGGGGAGATGTGTTAGAGATTACGGGTTGAGGGGCGGCCACCGGTTCCGGAGCGCCGTCAAGGTAAAAATCTTCGGTAGTTACCGGCAAAACTTCTGAGTTTGAGGAAACGAGTTGGGCTTTGAGCGCTTCTACAGAAAATGGCCCGTTGCCTGTGATTTCAAAAGGAATGGTGGCCAGTATCCCCTCGCCACTGATAGCCGGAGCAGGGTTCAGGAGTGTTGCGGCAAAGTTGATCAATCCCGTTTCGGTTTTAACAATGTTTCTGACTACAAAGCGATCATTATAAGCCAGCAGCGGGCCAGGGGCGATTTGCACACCCTCAATACGGGGGTTGCTATCCCGCACTTGTAGCCGGGCTGGATCGTAACGCAGTTGAATCTCTGCGCCGTACAGGTCAACTACATTCGCCAGTGAAACCGTGACCACCAGCAACTGTTCATCTTGTAGGGGTACGTTTTTGAGGTAAAGTCGGGCCGGGCCGTTAGCCTGTAAAGGCAATGGTAAAAGAAGAGAAACCAGTATGAGCCATAAACTGGCAGTGGTTTTGGATAAGCAGATCACAATATAGCCTTGCCTCGCAGGATTTGCATCGCTTGTAAGTATGTTAGAACACGGATTTCTCGGATGAACGGATTTTAACGAATGTTTTATGAATTCTGGCGAAATCCGCCTATTTCGAAAATCCGTGTTCTTTTTTGATTGCGGTCACGTTATAATGTCCAACTCTACTGCCAATCGGTCAACGGCCCCTGCCGGTCATAGTTGTTGGCAGCCATCGCCAAATCCAGAATATCTACGGCGCCATCGGCATTGAGATCGGCCATTGAATCGTTTGTGCCGTAACGACCGGCCATATACGCCAGATCAAGGATGTCGATGAGATCATCATTGTTAACATCGCCGGCCAGTAAAGTGATTGAGCCTAAATTGGCTGGTTGGAGTTCGGTTTGACCGTTGGTTTGTTCTAACTCTACCTTCAACTGAACGTTAGTCTGTGCCGAGAGATAGCCGGGGAAATTAAAATTGAGGACGTCGCCGCCGATAATAGAGAAGGAACCATCAGCATTAGTTTGAGTTTGCGCCCCGGTATTGCCGGTTACCGTAATGCCACTGTAATCGTTTCGTCCCTGAAGATTTACAAACCCGGACACGCTACTATTGCAGCCGGCAATAATTTCCACAGTTCCATGTTGATCAGTATGGTCAATGGGTTGTCCACCAAGTTTGATTAAGATAACATTTTCCAGAGTTAGTTTGGTTGCGCCCGCGCTAAGAGGCCGCCAATCAATGTCAATCAGCCCGGCGATGTCGTTAATGGTGTCGCCGCCAAAGAGAGTAGCCGCCACAGAGATACGACCATTAACCACGTCCACTTCATTTCGAGCCACAAAACCACCGGCGAAAGCCTGACCAATATTGACTTGGATTCCATCCCGACCAGGATTGGCGTCAATAATCTCTATAGCTGTGGGGTTATAGGCCACATTGGTTTCAAACGCTGTCAGTCCGGTCACATTCTCAACAATAACCGCCGTACTTTCTTTAATGCTGCACAAGGGCGATTGCATATTTGCCGGTTCTATTTTAACCACAGGCCCTTGTAGAGGTTCCACAACGGATGCAATGACCGGGTGAGCAGAACAACTCAGGAAGTTTGTGCCGGTCGGATCGCCGGCTGTAACCTTTAAGGTATAGTTGCCTTCAAGGTTAGTATCGTTGTATGTTCCTGTGTAAGGATTAGCATCGTCGAAACTGAGCAGATTGAACACGGCGCCGTCCGGTTTGGTGACGGTCCCGGTTACAGCAGCTTCATTCTGGGGTACTCCCTCAACAGTAACATCGGCGTTCAAGGTGACAGTCTCACCCACTTCATACTGATTTTGATCAGGTGTAACTGCGATTTTACATACTGGAGGGTCAGACTTAACAGGGACTGTAACCGAGTCGGAACAATTTTTTTGGAACTTTTCACCGGTTGGATCGCTGGCTGCGACCTCAAAGATATAGTCGCCCTTAAGGTTGGTATCAGTGTATGCGGCTGTATAAGGGCCATCGCCATCAAAATTGAGCGGTTTGAAAACGTCGCTGTTTGGTTTGGTGACGGTCCCGGTCACAGTGGCCCCACTTTGGGACACTCCGGCAACAGTAATATCGGCGTTCAAAGTGATAGTCTCACCCACTTTATACTCCTTCGGCTCAGGTTCCACTTTGATTTCACATACTTTATCAACAGGATCAACAGGGACTGTAACCGAGTCAGAACAATTTTTTTGGAACTTCTTGCCGGTTGGATCGCTGGCTGTGACCTCAAAGACATAGTTACCTTCACGGTTAGTATCAGTGTATGCGGCTGTATAAGGGCCATCGCCATCAAAATTGAGCGGTTTAAACACGGAGTTATCTGGTTTGGTGACGGTCCCAATCACAGTGGCTCCATTTTGGGGCGCTCCGTTAACCGTGACATCGGTATTCAAGGTGACAGTCTTACCCACTTCATACTGCGCTTGATCAGGCGTAACTTCGATTTCACATTCTGGAAGAGGATCATCAATCTTATTAACAGGGATTGTTGCTTCGGCAGAGCAAGCAGTAAATCGCTCACTTGTTGGGTCACTGGCTTTGAACTTGAATAGATACTCCCCGGCCACATTAGTCCCGGTGTAAACCCCGTCGTAATAGCCGGTAAGGTCATTCATATCAAAAGCAGCGGTGGTAGACAAGCTCTGAACTGCCGGGGTTACTGCTACCTCATAAGTAACCCCGGCTCCACTCAGAGGCTTATCATGCTGATCCACTAAGTAGATGCGCGGAGAAATGGGATCGCCAACGTTATATTTTGTTTCGTCAAAGGAAATGTCAGCTATGCGGCATTGTGGGGGTTTTAGGCGGCATTGCTCAATTTTATCGTTTGCCCCCTCACGTAGCTCAGGTAGCTTATCGTATAAGCGGCCGCCGGGCGAGGTTGTCCAGGTTACATCTCGACCTCCGGCAATCACGGGCACGTTATCCCAGTAGCCATACGGGCCGCTGCCCAGGGGATCAAGCCCTTTCTGGTCCGCTTTCCAGGCCATTAACTTTTTTGCGCTCTCCAGCATTTCCGGGCTGGGGTCGACTACGCTCAAGCGCGGGTCGTCACAGTTGCCATAACAGCCCAGAAAGCCGATGGCCATCGAACCGTCATTGTGCGTATCGTGGATGCCCACCACGTCATCACCCCCGGCCCGGCCTTCGTAGATGTTGCCGTCGGGGTCAATCAGGTAGTTGTAGCCCACGTCGCCCCAGCCCAGGCAGTTGGCGTGATAGTTCCAGATGGAGCGCACCCACCCGGCCCAATCCTCATAAGGATCGCGGTGATTGGGGGTTTCGGCCTGGTGGATGATGATGTGGGTGACCGGCTGGTAAACCGGAGGGCGGCGAGGGCTGTCTTGCCCATCCGGGTTGCCCCAGGTGGTGCGAGTGATAACCTCGGGTTTGGCCGGCGGGCAGACATCGGTTGAGGCAATGGAAACCTCTCGCTGTGCGGCCATCTGGCGGGCAATTTCGCCGTCGGTCGGACCTTCGCTGGTATCATTGAAGATCAAAGTTACGCTATTTAGCACAGGCAAGACGCCTCCGGCTGCACTTTGCAGCGTCACCCGAAATTGCAGGGCGATCTGTTCGCTGTCGACCCAGATTAAGCTGCCTCCGTGCTGGTCGTTACGCACCGGGTAGAAGGCTTCCGGGTTCTCAAGCCACTCGCTCCAGGAGTCGCCATCAAAACTTAGGCGTGTTTCCAACAGCAGCCCGGTCCCCTCCGGCAGTTCGGCCTGCCATAGGGGCACAATATCAGTGGTGAAACCCAATGGGGTGTTGATGGCTTTGGAAACATACGTGCCGTTGCTGCGCCCTTGAGCCAGCGTTAGCCCGGTTGAAGTCATCGCCAGATCGTCCATAATCCCGTTGGCGGCAAAGTAAGCTGAATCCAGTCGGGTTTCCTGAGAGTAAATAGCAGCCGCAGATGGGTGCGCCTGAGATACACGGGCCAGAAGGGAAGCTGTGATTACTATAAGCGCCATTAACAGGCCGATAAAGATTAGCCTGGCCGGAAGTTGAATAGCTTTTGTGATTTGAAACCGTTGAAACATCGTTTCCTCCTGATAGTTTTAACAATTTTAACACCTTCTGGCGGCTCGCTCAACGATGGGAATGCTGATTTTTTCTGGGTAAAAACAAGGAGAGTTTTTTGCGTGGTAACACGGAGGCAGCCGCTAACTACAAAGAAACGGGGCCGGGGTTGAAACCCGACCCCATTGTGAGTTATTGGGCGGCTAAACCGATTCCATTATCATTCAAGGTTGCCGGTGCGCCAATTAATGACGCCGCTTTTCCCGTAATTTTTGGCCGCCAACGCCAGGTCGCCGATATCTACCTGTCCACTATTGTTGAAATCCATATGAACGTTGGTTGCTCCTACAACATTGTCCAAATCGGCAGCAATCGAAGCAATATCGGCAATGTTAATAGTCCCATCCCCGGTTACATCCCCGGCCAGGAGGGTGATGTTGGGCAGATCTTCGGCTTGCACCGTGGTTGCCCGGGCCGGGAGATACCCCCTTCTAACAGCAAAGACATTGACTGGAAATACGGTTATTGGGCTGCCGCCATAACCACATTGAAAATGCGCATCAGGCGGATCAAGCGGGCAACTAACATAAGGCACAGGTGGCCATGGCCCAGGTAGCGGTAAAGGCGGTGGAACAACAGTAATGTCACTAAATACAACTTTCATCGGATTGAAAGGGTCCGGATTATTCAAAGGTTTGTTGCCTTCAGAACTAACCTGCGCCCGAATAGTCTGATCATTTACTTCAATAGATACGCTACTCACAACCGGAAATATAGCAGCAGGACACCCTGGTAGACCATTGCATGGCTGAATGACATTACCATCTCTATCTCTAAAGAGACCTCGTTGCCAGAACAAATCTCTTCCGGGTATGGGGCCAACTAAAGGAGTACGCCAGGTGATGCGGGCCAATGAGCCGTTACCCTTTAGCAGGCAAGTGTCTTTGAGTACAACAATAGAGATTTTGATCCGGTTGTAGCCTGCCGGAATTGGAGGCGGCTCAACAGGATTGGCACATCCCCCGGTCCCAACAATGCATGCGGTCAACTGATAGTCTTCGCCTTCAACCAACCCGTTTAACAACTCGCCAGGCTTGACACGATTAGTGAGAGGACCAGGTAATAAAGTAAGAACAGTTCCCGGCCCCGCCACCGGGAAGTCTACAATCAATTCTGCGGCAGCAACATCCTCAATATCTCGAATGACAAGATCAGTTGTGCCTTCTCTAAACGAGTCGAACCGCAACTCTGCCGGCACTATGTTTGCTTGGCCATGGAAAGAATAGGCTGCGTGAACATCCCCCTCTTCCTCCGGCTCTTGAGCTGCCGCCGGGTCCACCATTATGGCGGCCAGTAGTAGCGCCAGCAGGAGCAAGCAAGCCGGTTTTAATAAGTTTATGTATTTCATTTTTTCCTCCGTACTAAACTAAAATTGAAATTGTTAGATTTTTTGCCCCGGTTGTCTGAGTCGGGTGCGTTTGGCTTGCTGCCGGTCTTATTTTTTCATCCACGCCCCTCCTTTGCCTTAAAAGAGTATCCGGAAAATAAGGTTTACCAATGGGATCACAAAGGTTTCCCCCTATGCAGGGTCACCAATTTCAGTATAACAAATTTCCGGGCTTGTCTCGACAGTGGCAATACAGAAAGTGTTTAGGTAATAACCGGGGAATTTTTGTGCGTGGTAGCACGGAGGGGCAAATGAGCGAATCAACGAATGGGTGAATAGCAAGCAAGATTTTTCCTAAACCTGGTCAATTGCTTTTTGACGAGGGGGATAAATTAGCTTAAGATGGGGTGAGGCGTTTATCAGATTTAGAGTTAAAATGCAATCAAGTTGGAGGGGACAATCTATAATGCCACCCATTCGTGTTATTATTGCCGAAGACCAAACGATTTTACGTAATGCTTACCTGAGTACGCTAGAGGCAACAGAAAAAATCACCGTGGTAGAAAGTGTGGCCGATGGCGAAGCAGCTGTAGAAGCCGCTCAACGATTGCAGCCGGATGTGGCGCTGCTGGATATCCAAATGCCCAAACTAAATGGTCTCGAAGCGGCCAAACAGATTCGAGCTGCTCTGCCACAAGTCGGGCTGGCGCTTATCTCCCATCACGGCCAGCGCCAATATGCCGAAGCCTTTTTGCGTAACGGAACGGCGGGCAAAGCTTACCTGCTCAAAACCACCCTCAGCGAGCCGGGCGAGTTGGTCCGGGCTATAGAAGTGGTGGCCGCAGGCGGCGCTATTTTAGCCCCGGAAATTCAGGACGAGTTACTGCAACTGGTCTCGGCCATCCCCCAGGCCCCACTCAACAGCCTGACCCGGCGGGAGAAGGAGGTACTGGGCCTGATGGCCGAAGGTTATACCAACATCAGCATCGCCCAGCGGTTATCTATCACCGAGCGAACCGTAGAGAGCCACGTCAACAATATTTTTTCCAAGTTAGATTTGAGTTCCGAAGCTACGCGCAACCCCCGTGTGATGGCGGTGCTTCTATTTCTACAGGCGGCTGGTTAGGCCGGCGGTCAGTGGTTGCCAGCTTGGTCAAGTACTGCGTAAAGGTTTGCAGGTGGCTTGGCGCGTCAGTGGGTTGATTGATGGGAATACGAGCCTGAACTGTTGTGCCTTGATCCGGAGCGGTATGAATGGCCAGGCGTCCCCGCCAGGCCAGGGCGCGTTCGTTCATTGAGAGTAGCCCCAAATGCCCATTTTGCCCCATTAGAGCCTCGGGCGCATCTTTCATCCCCCGCCCCTTGTCCCGAACTGTGATACTGATTGCTTCTTGGCCCCAGCGAAGGTGAATAAAAACCTGTTCGGTATGCGCGTGAACCAGGGCATTGTCCAGGGCCTGGCGGGTTAGATAGTACAGGTCATTTTCCTGTTTTTGTTTGGGAATTCGATTGCCGTTGAAGCCCTGGGCCGTTAGAGCAATGGTTTTTGGGGTTGAATCAGGCAAAGGTTGCCTGGCCAGTGAGTCTATGTAAGCTTGCAAAGCCGGAATCAAGCCCAAATCTGTTAAGACCGATGGATGTAAACCCTGGGTGATTTCACGCAACCGGTAATTCAGATATTGTATTTCTTCCGCCAGTATTTCCAGGCAATACCGCGTTTGGGTGGGGTCGGTACCTAGGTGGCGCCGGCTATTGTGCAGCATTATAGCCATCGAGGTCAAGTGGCTCAAGATGTCGTCGTGTAATTCAATCGCCAAATGGCGACGCTATTCCTCTTTAACATCAATGGTTTGGCGGTAAGCCTGCTGCAATTTTTTGACCATCTCTTCAAGATCGCTAACCAGATAGGTATTTTTAATTATTAACGCCAACTGCCCCGCCATCAAATTCAGCCAACGCAATGTCTTCCGGTTATATTCTGATCTACTGCCAATGTTACCCAGGCCAATAAAACCGATTAACTCATCGCCCAAGCTCAACGAAACAACAATCTGTACCTCCATTGCCAGTAAAGCTTGCCGTAAAGCGCTCTCCGGCAAAGTTGGTACAAACCGTGTGCCATGCAGTTGCTCTGCGGCAATGTCAAGCGGCAATTCTGCCAGATCATCGATCAATATTGCCCCCTCAAAGTGCAACAGAGTTAGAATACTGTCCTCATCATGATAACGCCAAACCGAAAGATTCTCCGGCTTCAGGGTTGTATATAGGGTATGAGCGATACGATCCAGCAAAATCTCCTGGTCTGATATTTCCCGAACCAACCGGCTGCATGTTTCAGTAACCTGTCGGTAAGCCAATTGCTCCGGGCGCAAAATGTATCCTAATCCAACCCCAACACACAGCCAGCTAAAGATAAGCAAAACAACAAAAGCCGGTCCCAAATAAATGGGCCGGCTCTGATCATGTACAAAAAAGGATGCAACTAACACGCACAGGAGCGCTAACCGGGTTAACGAAGAAGTAAGCAAATAGAAAAAATCAGACCCTGTTCCAATATTCCAATGTTCCAATTTGCTTGAAATTGGAATCCACAAATACAACCACTTAGCCATAGTCTTTTACCTGTTATGTGTAAGTTTTTAAAGAACAGTTGGCACAACTATTTGTACCCAATCAGTACGACTTTAACACAAAATCAATCAGTTTTCAATCCCACTTTGGGACTAGACCCAGATGAGACGAGAGTACGGGAGACGGGGAAGTGGAGAAGATTTCGGTATCGTCGTTTTATCGTGGCATTGTGTCTTTGCCGCATAAAGCCTCTAATTTGGATATTGGCATCAATTACCGTGTTGGAGTTGGGGTAACCGTGGCCGTAAAGGAAGGCACAGGCGTTGTAGTGAGCGTAGCAGTGATGGAGAGGGCCGGTGTTGGAGAAGAAGCCTCTGTGAGTAAGGGGGCCGGCGTTGCAGTAGGGGTTGGTCCTTCGGCTTCGCTCAGGACAGGCGTGGTAGTGGCAAGCGATGTGTTCGCCGGGGTTAGGCTTTGGGGAGACCCTTCAATTCCGTTTACCGAAGGCGTATCTTCTGCGGACGAGGCAGTGAAGGAGGCTGGGAAGGGAAAGGTCAGATTAGAGCAGGTAGGTTCGTTGGGTTGAAACTCCGGTGGGATGAAAAGGTCGATCTCTTTCTGGCTCAGATTGCGGTTGGTAATGCGGCAGGCCCGGTTTTGCCACGAAGCAAAACTAACGTCCCACAGCATGACGGTTTTATCCCAACTGCCGGTGGCTACAGTTTTTCCATCCGGGCTAAAGGCCAGGCTGTTGATAAAATCTATGTGCCCGGTCACCGGCTCCCCCAGGCGGCGGCCAGTAGCCACGCCTGTATCGAGCGAAGTCGAGATGTCCCACAATATCAGAGTCCGGTCAAAGCTGCCGGAGGCCAGCGTCTTTCCGTCCGGGCTAAAGGCTACGCCGGTTACAAAATTGGAGTGCGTGGTCAGCGGGTCGCCCAAGGATTGGGGATTGTCGCGGTCCGACACGTCCCAAATGATGATGCTCCGGTCCTCGCTGCCGGAAGCCAGCAGGCGCCCATCCGGGCTAAAAGCCAAACTCCTGACCGGAGTGATGTGTTCGACTAACGGGTCGCCCAACTGCCGGGGGGTGTTCGGGTCCAACATATCCCACAAAATAATTGAACTGTTGCCCCCCCCGGCAGAAGCTCCGCCGCCCGAAGCCATTGTTTGACCATCCGGGCTTAAGACCACGCTGCTGACAAAACCGATGTGCGCGGCCAGCGGGTCGCCCAAAGGTTGGGGGTTGTTGCGGTCCGACACGTCCCACAGCATCACCTCCCCGTTGTCGCCGGCCGAGGCCAAAATAGCGCCCGCCGGATTAAAGGCCACGCTCAAGACGCGGCCATCCCCGGTCAGCGGGTCGCCCAACGGCTGTGGATTATTGCGGTCCGACACGTCCCACAAAATAACAGTGCGGTCAAAACTGCCGGAAGCCAGCGTTTGGCCGTTGGGACTAAAGGCCACGCTGTTGACAAAGTTGGCGTGGCCGGTTAGCGGTTCTCCCAGGCGTTGGCGGATGGCCGTGTCCCACAGAATGATGCTGCCGTCGTCGCTGCCGGAGGCCAGCGTTTGGCCGTTGGGGCTAAAGGCCACGCTAAACACTCGATTTTGGTGGCCGGCCAGCGGTTCCCCAAGACGCTGGCGCACGTCCAGCCGCCGGTTAGAGATGTCGCGCAGAATGATGGTATGGTCAAAACCGCCCGAAGCCAGGCTCTTGCCATCCGGGCTAAAAGCCACGCTCCAAACCTGTCCGGCGTGGTCCTTAAAAGGAAGCCCCAGTTGTTCAGGCCGGTCCCGGTTCGACACATCCCACAAAATAATCTTGCCGTCAAAACCGGCCGATGCCAATATATCTCCGGCCGGGTTAAAGGCCAATCCCCACACCCAGTCGGTGTGGTCCAGCAGGTCTCGCCCGCGCCGTTCCCCGGTAGCAACATCCCACAAATAAATTTCACCCTGCAAACATCGCTCCACGTCTTGCGGGTCGGGCTGGCGACAGCCGCCCGAAGCCAGGGTGTTTCCGTCCGGCGCAAAAGCCAAACTGAGCACGGGATACGAGTGCCCCATCAAACGCGGGCCAAGCTGCGGGTTGTTCCGGTCCGACACATCCCACAGCACAATGGTAAAATCACGGCTGCTTGAGGCCAGCGTTTGCCCATCCGGGCTAAAGACAACCCGGTAAACCGAGGCAAAATGCCCCCGCAGCGGCCCGCCCAACTGCTGCGGGTTGTTCCGGTCCGACACGTCCCACAGAATAATACTGCCATCAAGGCTGCCCGATGCCAGCGTGTTCCCATCCGGGCTAAAGACCACACTCCAGATTTGATCGCTGTGTCCCCCAAGCGGCGAGCCAAGCTGCCGGCCGGTAGCCGTGCCTGTATCGAGCGAAGTCGAGATGTCCCACAAAATAACAGTCCGGTCGTCGCTGCCGGAGGCCAGCGTTGTCCCGTCCGGGCTAAAGGCCACGCTGCGAACCTTGTCGGTGTGGCCGGTGAGGGGTTGGGCAACTGGCTGGTCAAGCTGTTCCAAATTGTTTTGGCTCGACACATCGGCGTCCAGCATCGTGGAGACATCCCACAAGATGATACTCCGGTCGTCGCTGCCGGAGGCCAATAGCTGCCCGTCCGGGCTAAAGGCCACACTCTGAACGCCGTTGGTGTGGTCCCGCAAGAAGGTAATTAATTCTGGGCTGAGTTCCAGGACGTTCAGCAAACTGCCTCTGGCCTCAACCGTGTCGGCAATGCGGTTGCCCTCCAAAGCCAGAAGGAGAGCCAGGTCGTATTCCTCCTGCGATACGTTTAGGGCTTGCAGGGCCAACTGGCGCGAGGTAGAGAGTCGAGCCAGTTGGTCAGCCCTGTCTCGCTCTGCCTCGGCGGTGGCCTCGGCGGCTATGGCCGTGGCTCTGGCAATAGCTTCCTGGGTAGCCCCGGCTTCAGCCGTGCCCCTGGCAGCAGCCTCCTGGGTAGCTTGAAATTGGGCGGTGGCCCGGTCGGCTTTGGCCGTGGCCTCGGCGGCTATGGCTGTGGCTTTGGCAATGGCTTCCTGAGTGGCTCCGGCCTCCGCTGTG